>CANQSO010000038.1 GCA_947626535.1 uncultured Bacilli bacterium
TTAACTAAAGAAGAAGGCGGACGTCATACTCCATTCTTCTCAAATTATCGTCCACAATTTTATTTCCGTACTACAGACGTAACTGGTGTTATCGAGTTACCTGAGGGTACTGAAATGGTTATGCCTGGTGATAATGTTGACATGACTGTTGAATTAATTGCGCCTGTAGCACTTGAAAATGGTACTAAATTCTCAATTCGTGAAGGTGGACGTACTGTTGGTGCTGGTGTTGTATCATCAATTGATGCATAATAAAAGCGAGAAATCGCTTTTTTCTTTGCCTAAAAAATGCTAATAAACCTTGTGAAGATTATCTATTTTTATATTTTTAACTATTTAATGTGAAAAAAACGTAAAAAATAACATAAAAAAACAAAAAATATGCATATTTATATTAACAAATGTGGAAAAATAGAATATAATTAATTAAACAAGGAGGGAATTTGATATGTTAATTGGTTTTAAAATTAAAAATTTTAGATCTTTTAAAGATTTACAATATTTTTCAATGCTTGCTGGTAAAGTACGGAATAATGAAAACCATATAATTGAAATAAATAATCATAAAATATTAAAATTTTCAGGAATATTTGGTGCTAATGGTTCAGGCAAATCTAATTTAATATTAGCTATGAGTTTAATTCAAACATTAATAAATAAAGGAATATCTGCTTTGATTGATAATCAATATTATCGAGGAATTGATTGCAATCCTAAAAATGATTCATATTTTGAATATGAACTTGCTTTAAATGGTAAATTATATTCATATGGTTTTGAAATAAATATTTTTAATAAAGAAATAGTATCTGAATGGTTAATTGATATGACTAAAAAGAAAGAGAAAAAAATATTTGAAAGAGATTTAAAGAAAGCATCTTATTTTTCTGATATTAAAGATAAAAAACATTTGAATTTTAATAATTGTTTAGAAGAAATGAAGAAAAATAATCAAGAGTTATTTTTAAGTGAAATGATTAGAAGATTAGTTATGGCCGAAAATAATGATGTTTTTTTTGCAGATATATATAATGTATTTAAATTTATTATGTATGATACAATTATTATTAGACCTTCTACTCATAAATTATTTGATATTGATTATATCAAAAATAAAGAAAAAATTTTAAAAATTTTAAAAGCTTTAGATATTGATATTGTAGATTATAATATAGAAACGAGCGATATTAAAAATATTAAATTGAAATTATCTGATAATGATTATACTAATTTATTACATGAGATTGATGTTCTTTCAACACAATATAAAAATATAAGATGTACTTTAAGAATTGAAAATGATTTATATACAATAAAAAAACAAGATAATAACATATATGATGTTTGTACTTTAAAATTTATTCATAAAGATAATTCTAATACTTTTGGTGCTTTTGAAGAATCTGATGGAACTATTAGAGTTTTAGAATTAATTGATATTTTATTAACTAATGATAAGTTGTTTCTAATTGATGAATTAGATAGCAGTTTACATCCTTTATTAGTTTTTGGTTTATTAAAAATATTTTTAAAATCTAAAACAAATAATCAATTAATTATAACAACTCATGAAATAAGAACACTAGATTTTGATTTAGTTAGAAGGGATGAAATTTGGTTTGCTGAAAAAAATGATAAAGGGGAATCAAAGATTTTTTCACTTGAAGAATTTAAAGATGTTGCAAGATTTGATCGAAAAATTGATAAAGCATATTTGGAAGGAAGGTTTGGCGCGATCGCCAAAATAGATTCATCTTATGAGAATTAATAAAAAATTTGCAACATCTAGACAGTCTGAAATAAAAACGTATCGTCCTAAATACTTTATTGCTTCAGAAGGTAGTAATTCTGAACCGATGTATTTTGAAGGATTAAACGATTCGGTTATATCTGAAAATATAACTATAATTAATATATTAAGAGATTATGCATCAAATTGTAATAGCCATCCGAGTTTTATAATTAAAATGATAAAAGAATTTATATTAAATGTAGTATCAGATGAAATAACTGTACTAGAACTAAAAAATAAAATAGATAATTGTATTAGGGAAAATAATTATGATATAAATATAGAAGATATTCATAATGAAATGCTTTTGCTTTATAAAGATGATAATTATCGTATAAAAAATAAAGACTTAAACAATTTGTTTTTGAATCTATTTAAAAGTGAAATTTATAAAGATTTAGCTATAAATTTTCCACTATACTTTGAGTCACAAAATGTAACATATTCTAAAACTACAGATAAGTTAAATATGGTTATTGACCGTGATAAACAGAATTTTAAAGATAATCAATATGATGAAGTTATTAATTTTTGTAAAAAAAATAATGTTAATTTATATGTAAGTAATCCGACTTTTGAATTTTGGTTAATGCTTCATTTTCCTGAAGTTTTAAAAGAAGACAATAATGCATTGTTAGAAAATAGATATGTTAATAAGTCTAAAAGATATTTAGAAAAAAGATTAAATGAAATTTGTAATTATAAAAAATCTAAATTAAATTTTAAAAATTTTGAACCATATATTATAGATGCCATTAAAAGAGAAAAAAATATAATGAAAATTTAAATGCTTTAAAAAATGGACTAGGTAGTAATGTTGGTATATTAATAAATGATATGTTAAATAACAAATAATATATTTTTAAATTTTTTTGCATAAACTATTTATAGATTATGCTTTTTCTTTTACTATTTGGTGTCAACATAAATAAAGAAACCTTTAAAAATGGGGTAAAATTTGGTATATTATATGCAAGGTGGGTGTTTTGTTTGAAAAAGATTATCATTAATGGAGGAAAAACCTTATCTGGAACAATTCACGTATCTGGTGCTAAGAATAGTGCTGTGGCTCTTTTGCCTGCAGCTATTTTATGTGATGAAGTTGCAACTATCTATAATGTACCTAATATTTCAGATACGTATGCTTTAATTGATATTTTAAATTTGTTAAATGTTAAAACTACCTATAAAGAAGATGAAATAAGTGTTGATGCTAGTAATTTAGAAAATAAATTAATTGGGGAAGAATTATGTTCTAAACTACGAGGCTCATATTATTTTATGGGTGCTTTACTAGGCAAGAATAAAAAAGTAGAGATTGCTTTTCCTGGGGGATGTGATTTTGGGGAAAGAAAGATTGATTTACATTTTAAAGGCTTTGAAAGTTTAGGAGCTAAGATAGAAACTAAAGATAATTATTTTTTAATTACGGCTGATAGATTAACTGGAGCGGAAATATATTTAGATATTGCTAGTGTTGGGGCGACAATTAATATTATGCTTGCTGCTGTAAAAGCTGAAGGTGTAACGATCATTAATAATGCTGCTAAAGAGCCAGAAATAGTTAATGTCGCAACGTTTTTAAATAATATGGGAGCTAAAATAACTGGGGCTGGAACTAGTAGTATTAAGATTGAAGGTGTAAAGTATCTTCATCATGCTATTGTGGAAGTTATTCCTGATCGAATTGAAGCTGGAACCTATTTAATTCTTGGGGCTATGTTAGGTAAGAATTTTGTTGTTGATAACTTAATTGAAGAACATCTAAAAGCTTTATTAAGTAAATTAAAAGATATGGGTGTTAATATATTGAGAGTAAAAAATGGTTTAGAAGTAAATTGTAAACCAAGTTATAAACCAATTAATATTAAAACTTTACCATATCCAGGATTTCCAACAGACTTAGCTCAACCAATGACAGCTTTATTAACTCAGTGTTGGGGAACAAGTTTTATTGAAGAAACAATTTATTCTAGTCGAATGGGACATGTTTCTGAATTAAATAAAATGAATGCTAAAATTAAAATTAATGGAAGTACAACTATTATTACTGGTCAAACTAAACTTAGTGGAGCTAATATTAAAGCAACTGATTTAAGAGCTGGAGCATCCCTTATTTTAGCGGGATTAAATGCTAGTGGTAAAACAACTATTAAAAATGCTGAATATATTTTAAGAGGTTATTCTGACATTATTTTAAAATTAAAAAATGTTGGGGCTGATATTGAAATTATTGAAGATAATTAATTTAAGATAAAAGCATAAAATTAGTTAGGTGATAGAATGAAAAAACAAATCATCTTAACTATTTTAACAGGAATTATTTTGGCTTTTTTTATTTATAAAATTACTTATCATGAAGAAATGAATTTTATATCTTTAGGAGATGGTATTTCAGTAGGTCTTACTGCTTATAATGTTAAAGGTTATAGTTATAATGATTATTTAAAAGATTATTTTGAAGATAATACTATTTTAAGAGAGTATATACCAGATTTTGCAAATGTTGATGAAACAAGTAAAAGCTTATTAAATAAGATAAGTAATAATGAAGAATTAAAAAATAATAAATTAACAATTCAACAGGCTATTAGTAAAGCTAAAATTATAACTATAAGTTTAGGTATGGATGAATTAAATAATCTTAAAGTATTAAAAAGTAAAAATATTTCAGAATATTTAACTAATATAGAAAAAATTGTTAAAATGATTAGAAATATTAATAAGAATGGTAAAGTTGTTATTACCAGTTTATATGAAACATCTAAATTAAGTAAAGATAATGTTTTAAAAATAAATAATGAATTGAATAATATAGCTAATAAATATAATATTGATTTTGTAGATATAACTGATGTAGTGTTACATAAAGAATTTTATATGTTACCAAATAATTATTATTTAAATTATAAAGGGCATGAATATATTAGTGAATTAGTAAAAAAATTCTTCTTTTTTTAAAAATTATACTTGGCTTTTTTCTTTTTTGTGGTAAACTAAGGTAGTTGGTTTAAGAGGAGGGATTTTATGTATACTTGGATAAGTGAAGATGCTAGAGAACAATTAGATGATATGTTAAAATGTTATGAAAATGAATTAGAAGAAACTAAAATAGCCTTAGAAAAAAAACAAGAAGATTATCAAAAACCTTTTTATAAATTAAGCCATTGGCAAGCTAAATTAGGATATGATTATGCCCTTAACCAAAATATGAAAAAGAAAGAATATCGAAAAATCTTTTTTGGCCTTAAATCCGATTTATTATATGGTGTCAATTCTTTATCAGTGCAAATTGGAACAGATAATATGTCAGTAATTAAAAGAAATGTATATGAAACATTAAAAAAATGTTATAAAATGTATAATCGTATTTTAACTAATCTTTTAAGTAATCCATCTTTAAGTGATGATAACATTATAGATTATGCCCATATAGCAAGTGAAATGCGAGATTTTTTAAATCAAGTTTCATTTAGAATTCCTAGAAATGTAGAAATGAAAAAAAATGTTAGTTTAAGAGATTTAGATCAAATAGCGGCTTTTCCTAATATATATAGTATTTGTGAACTTGCCTTATTAAAAGATTGGCCATATGAAGAATTTTTAAATTTAGCTTTAATTTATCATAATTTAAGAGATAATAATGAAGATAATAAAAAAGAATTAAAAGAAGATATGTCAAATATTTATGAATTTGATCGGAAAGAATTATTATTAATAAAAAAATCTTTGTTAAATGAAGCTAGTGATTTAAATGAAGAAATAGAAAAACAAAATCAAAAATTAGAATTAATTAAAAAAATTAATCAATATTTATAGTAGGTGGTAGTATGAGTTATTTTATATCTAATAATGATCAAAATAAATTAAATAGTAAAGTAAAGAATTTAGAAATAGAAAGAAATAAAATTAATGATAATTTAGTAAAGTATCATAATGATTTAAAATATTTAAAAAAACATGTTTTATTTAGTCTTTTAAAAAGATATCGTTTAAAGTTAGAAAATTTAATTAGTAAAGAAGAAGTTTTAAAAAATAATAATTGTGAAAGTATTGAATTAATAAAAGATATTAATAGTAAATTAAAAGATTTAGTAGTAGTTATGCATACTAAAGGTAATAATAAAAGTATTTTAGAAGAGAATGTTTATTATGAGTGTATGGATTTATATAATATTTTAGTTTTAAATATATATGAATTATGTAATAGTATTGATATGAGTGTAGTAGAATTAAATAATTTAAAAATGTTAATAGATAAAGTTTATAATTATTATCAGGATGTTAATTTTGATAATATATCTTTTGATTATGATATTAAAATTAATATAGATGATTATTGGTTATATGATGAAAATAATAGTTTTATTGAATATATATGTAATTGTTTTAAAGATAAAGTTAAATATGAAGAATTTATTATTAATGCTAAAAAATATTTAACTATTAGAAAACATATTAATTTAAGTAATTTTAAAAGAATTAGAAAGAGTAAATAATTCTTTTTTTTGTAACTTAATTGTAACTTTAGAAAAATATAATTATTTTATGGAGGAAAATGTTATGGAAATTTTAAGAGTTGAAAATTTAGGTAAAGTATATGGAAAAGGAGAAACTAAAGTTAAGGCTTTAGATAATGTTAGTTTTAAAGTTAATAAGGGGGAATTTGTAGCTATTGTTGGGGCTAGTGGAAGTGGGAAGTCAACTCTTTTACATTTAATTGGAGGGTTAGATAAACCTACTAGTGGTAGTGTTTATATTGAAGGTAATGATATATATAAATTAAATGATGATAAATTAGCAATATTTAGAAGAAGACAAGTAGGATTTATTTATCAATTTTATAATTTATTACCAATTTTAAATGTTGTGGAAAATATTACTTTACCACTTTCTTTAGATAAGAGAAGTATTAGTGATGAAAAAATAAAAGAAATGTTAAAATTACTTGGTTTAGAAAAGAGAAAGAATCATTTGCCTAATGAATTATCGGGAGGAGAACAACAAAGAACAAGTATAGGAAGAGCTTTAATAACTAATCCAGCTATTATCTTAGCTGATGAACCAACTGGTAATTTAGATTCAAAGGCTAGTGAAGAAGTTATTGCTTTGTTAATGAAATCAAATAAAGAATATAATCAAACTATTTTAATGATTACTCATAATATGGAAATTGCTAAATGTGCTGAACGAATTATTAAAATTGCTGATGGTAAAATAGTGGAGGATAATTATGAATCTGTTTAAAAAATTAACAATTAAAAATTTATCCTTAAATAAGAAAAGAACTATTGTGACAATTATTGGGATTACTTTATCTGTTGCATTAGTAACTGCGGTATGTACAATGTATGCAAGTTTACTATCATCTTTAGTTTTATTTGAAACTAAAGAAAGAGGGAATTTTCATGTTAGTTTTTATGATGTGCCTATAAAAGAAGTTGATAACATTAAAAATAATCGGCAAGTAGAAAAGATATTTTTAACAAGTGATATTGGTTATGCCAAGATAAAAACTAAAAATGAAGATAAACCTTATGCATTTGTGAAAGGATTTACTAATGAATCTTTAGAAAATTTATCAATTAATTTAGTGAGTGGAAGACTTCCTTTAAATGATCATGAAATTGTGATTCCCATGCATTTAAAAACTAATGGACGTTTAGAATTAAATATTGGGGATGAAATAACTTTAGATGTTGGAGAAAGAATTAATCTTGATGATAATGTTATTTTAAAGCAAAATAATCCTTATCAAGGAAATGAAAATATTATTGATACTAAACCGATTACTTATAAAATTGTTGGAATTATATCTAGACCGGCTAGTAATATTGAAAGTTATGAAGCACCTGGTTACACATTTATAACTCATGTAAATGAAAATGAAATGCATGGTAATGTTAATGTCTATACATTGTATAAGAAGAAAGACTTGAAAAATTATTTAAATACGACAGCTAATATTATAGGCGTTGATGAAGAAACATATAAAATATACTATAATGGAACTTATCATGAAGATGATATGAAAGAAATTATGAATGAAGTATCGAAAGCTAAATATCAAATTAATATAAATGATTATTTAATATCTTTACAAACTGATCCTATCAATAATAGTGGAGTTGGTGGTTTAGGTTTGGTAATTATTATTGTTTGTCTAATTATTATTGTTTCAAGTGTTTTTTGTATTAAAAATAGTTTTGATATATCAATAACGGAAAAGATTAAACAATATGGAATGTTAAAAAGTATTGGGGCTACTAAAAAACAAATTAGAAAAAATGTTTTTTTTGAAGCTAATATTTTAGGAATTGTTGGAATTGTCTTTGGTTTGCTTTTTGGCCTTTTGGCGGCTTTTATTCTAGTAGAAGTAAGTAATTATTTTTTAAAAGATATGTTAGCAACTGATTTGAAATTAATCTTTTCTTTCTCTTATCTTGCTTGTTTAATCGCGATTATTTTAGGAATTGTAACTGTTTATTTTTCAGCTTTTAAAAGTGCTCGTAAAGCAAGTAAAATTTCGCCAATTGCTTCTTTACGTAATAGTGGAGAAATTAAAATTAAAGGTAATAAATTAAAAAGTCCTAAAATAATTAATCATTTCTTTGGTATTGGTGGCGAGATATCTTATAAAAATATGAAACGGAATAAAAAGAAATATCGAACAACGGTTATATCTTTGATTGTTTCCATCTTTGTTTTTATTGCTTTATCAACATTTATTAACGTTGCTTTTGTAGCTGTTAAAGATGAGATAAATAGTATTGAATTTAATCTATCATTAACTTCTACTGATATTAATAATTTTGAAACTATTAAAAATATTACTAATTTAGATACCATTAGTGACTATAGTGTAATTTCTAGTAATGATGTTGATATTATTAAACCTAAATATAATCCTGATTATGTTAACCTTCTTAATCTTAAATCATTTGAAACTGATCGAATCTTACTGGTTACTTTAGGTGATTATCAGTATCGTAAATATCTAGATTCTTTAAATCTTAATTATGATGAAGTAAAAGATGAAGGAATTTTAATTGATGAATTACAAATTAGAAAGCAAGATGCTAATGATAAGTTAGAAAAATATGTATTACGAAGTTTTGACTATCAGCAAAATGAATTAATTAATCTTAATGTTTCTGATAAAAACCTTAATCTTCCTATTGCGTATGTTACTAATAAAAAACCTTTTGGACTTCAAAATTATGTATCGGAAATGCTTGTAATTAGTAATGAATTTGCAAGTAGTTTATATAAAGATGAAAACTTAGCTATTTATTTATTATCAAGTGACCCGAATAAATTACAAGATGATATTGATGTAATGTTAAAAGATACTAATTATAATCTTAATAATTTAGAAGAAAATTACCAAATGATGAAAAATTTATATACCTTAATTGCTATTTTCTTATATGGTTTTATAATTGTTATATCATTAATTGGGATTACTAATATCTTTAATACCATAACTACTAATATGAATTTAAGAAAACCTGAATTTGCAATTTTAAAATCAATTGGTATGACTAGTAAAGAATTTCAAAAAATGATTAGATTAGAAAGTATTTTTATTGGAGTAAAATCCTTACTGTTTGGTGTTCCTATTGGGCTTATCTTATCTTTTTTAATCCATAAAGTATTAAGTAGTGAAGGTGCTAAATTCCCTGTTCCTTATCTAAGTATAATAATTTGTTTTGTAGTAGTTTTCTTAATTATTAATTTAATTATGAATTATTCTTTAAATAAAATTAAAAAACAAAATATTATTGAAACAATTCGTAATGAAAATATTTAACTTTTTTAGTATACTAAAGGGGTGATGCGTGATGAAAATATTATTAATTGAAGATAATATCAATATTGGAGAATCTCTTAAAGAATCATTAGAAAAAAATGGTTATGAACTTATTGTTAAAACGTCTTTATCTTTAGCAAGGAAATATCTAGAATTTACTAAACCTAATTTAATTATTTTAGATATTTCTTTACCTGATGGTAATGGTTTTGATTTCTTTAAAAATGTTATTAAAAAAATTAATATTCCGACTATTATTTTAACAGCTTTTGATTCTGAAGAAGATATTGTAAATGGTCTTAATATGGGAGCTGATGATTATCTTACTAAACCTTTTAGTATTAAAGAATTAATTGCTAGAATAAATAAAATTTTAAAAATAAATAAAAATATTATTAAAGTAAAAGATATTACTTATGATTTTGATAAAATGATGGTTTATAAAAATAGTCTTCCTCTTTCTTTAACACCCTTAGAACTTCAACTCTTAAATCTTTTATTTTTAAATCTTAATCATGTTGTATCAAGAAGTATGATACTTGATACAATTTGGAACTTAACTGGTAATGATGTTGATGATCATACGGTAACGGTTTATTTTAATCGCTTAAAGAAAAAATTAGATAGTGATATTATTAAAACATTGAAAGGAATAGGGTATCGAATAGATGAAGAATAATCTTAAATTAAAAAAATATTATCTTTTAAGTTTAATTGTTAGTCTTATTCTAAGTATTGCTTTAGTTGTTTTAATATCACTAGAAAATAAAAGTTTAACTAAAAATTATAATTTAGCAATTGCTAGTATTATAAATAATGTTAAAGAAAAATATCATATTGAAGATAATGAACTTATTAACATCTTAAATTCTAATAATTTTAATGAAGAATTTTTAAAAAAGTATAGTATTGATATTAATGAAGAATCAGTAATTTTAAAAAATAATTCTTTAAAAAAATATTATAATTATTTAAATTTTGCTTTTATCTTTTTAAGTTTATTAATTATTATATATTTATTTAGATTATATTTTAGAAAGAGAAATAAAGAATTAAATGAACTAACTAATTATTTAAAAGAACTTAATAATCATAATTATTCTTTAAAATTAGAAAGTATGAGTGAAGATGAATTATCTAAATTAAGAGATGAAATTTATAAGACAACCGTTATGTTAAAAGAAACAGCCCTTAATTCTAAAAAAGATAAATTAGAATTGAAAGAATCATTAGAAAATATAACTCATCAACTAAAGACTCCTTTAACTGCCATATTAATTAATGTTGATAACATGCTTGATGAAGAAAATCTTGATGTTAAAAAAGAAGAAGCTTTAAGAAGTATTAAAAGAGAAATAAATAATATGAAGTTTTTAATAACTAATTTATTAAAATTATCAAAATTAGAAGTTAATATGATCGAATTTAAAAGTGAATCTAATAACTTAATTACAATTATTAATAAAGCAATTTTAAATGTTTCTTCTATATGTGATTTAAAAGATATTAAAATTATTGTAAAAGGTAAAAATAAAAAAACTATTAAATGTGATAAAGATTGGAATGTAGAAGCTATTACTAATATTTTAAAAAATGCTATTGAACATTCTAAAAATAAAAGTGAAGTATTAATTAATTTAGAAGAAAATAATCTTTATAGTGAAATTAAGATAACTAATTATGGAGAAGTTTTAAGTAGTGAAGACAAAAAACATTTATTTGAAAGATTTTATCATTATGATTCTTCTTTAAAGGAAAGTATAGGGATAGGGCTTTCTTTAGCAAAAGCTATTATATTAAAAAATAATGGAAGTATTATGGTAGATTCTAAAGATAATGAAACAATATTTATTATCAGATATTTTTATTAAAAAAATTAAATTTATAAGTGTGGCAAAATGTCATAAATATTGTTTTATAAAATAAAGTTTGCTATAATTATATTGGATACATTGAGAAAAAAATCAGATGTTTTCCCCTTTTGTTTTTAACTATTAAAAATGGAAGGCGGTGATTACTATGTCAAAAAGAGAAGTTGCTTTATATAGTATTATAATCTTTTTATTAATAATTATTATCTTGTTGATTATAGTAATCAAGTTACTAATCGCAAGATAAAAAATAAAAGCATCTGATTTCAACATATGTTGATTTCGGATGCATAACCAAATATTTTATGGGGATTACATCTGAATTTTTCAAGATGTATCCTTTTTTATTATATGAAGTTTCCTTCATCTGTATACATCATAGCAAAAATAATAAAAAAATGCAAGAAGATAGTTGACTTAGGGGGGGGGGTAATTTATGTATACGTATACATAAAATACCTTATGTATACATTTTAGTTATGTATACATTTTTAAAAAAAGCCCGTATTTAAGGGCTTTTTTAGTTGATTTTG
>CANQSO010000039.1 GCA_947626535.1 uncultured Bacilli bacterium
TTAGAATTTAACAAATTATGTAAAACAATTGATGAAAATATGGATAGGTTTATAAGAACTCTTATTTATATCAATGATTATGATGGGGAGTTTTTTAGGAGGTAGGAATATTTAAAGCTTTACTTTTTAAAGATAAATAAAGTGAACAATCTTTAGGCTTATTTTCATTTTTTGAACATGAAAAGAAAGAACATAGAAAACAATTAGAAGAGGAAATGGAAAAACTATGGTTTAGCTATATGGCAAAAAGATTTAATTAGAAAAGATAATTATGATGTAATAAATTTTGAAGAAGAAGATGATTAATAGTCATTTTTAATTTTGTATAAAAACATCATAACTCAAAAAAAATTATATTGGTATTGATTTTTATTGAGTTATAGAATATATTATTGCTAGGTGATACTATGCAAAGAAAAGCTATGAATAATTTAATATCTTGGAAAAATAAGAAAAACCGAAAACCTTTATTACTTTATGGAGCAAGACAAGTAGGAAAAACTTATTTAGTAAAAAAGTTTGCTGAAGAACAATTTAAAGATATTATTTATGTTAATTTTGAAACTAATAATATTGTAGACAAAATAATTAATGAAAATATATCTCCAAAATACATAATTAATAATTTAGAAATAATTTTTAACAAAAAAATTGATAAAAATACAACTTTAATATTTTTTGATGAGATTCAAAAAAATACTAGAGCATTAACTTCTTTAAAATATTTTTGTGAAGAAGCACCAGAATATTATATTATTGGAGCAGGAAGTTTACTTGGCGTTCATATCAATAAAAAAGATTTTTCCTTTCCAGTAGGTAAAGTAGAATTTTTGACAATTTATCCGTTATCTTTTGATGAATTTTTAATTAATACTAAAAATGATTTATTGTTAGAAAAAATAAATGAATGCTATGAGACAAATGAACAAATACCTTCATTACTTCACAAAGAAGCATTAGATTTATACTATAACTATTTAGCAATTGGTGGAATGCCAGAAGTAGTAAATGAATTTATAAATTCCAATTCACTGATAACTGCTATTGATTATCAAAGCTCCATTATTGAATCATATAAAAATGATATTACTAAATATAGTGAAACAACTGACGCTCCAAAAATTATAGCTACCTTTGATTCTATTCCAGTCCAACTTGCTAAAGAAAATAAAAAGTTTCAATATAAATTAGTCCAAAAAGGAGGAACTAGTTCTATTTTTGGCGACTCCATAAATTGGCTAGTAAATGCCGGTGTTGCTAATAAATGCCTTAAAACTAAAATAGGTGTACCTTTAAAAATGTATGAAGAACTAGATTCGTTTAAATTATATATGAATGATGTTGGACTTCTTACCAATTTAAGTGAATTTCCTATTTATTTAATAAAAAATCGCGAAGCTGTTAATGAATTAATGATTGGGATGCTTACTGAAAATTATATTGCATGTTCCTTAAAATATAATGGTTTAAATTTAAATTATTGGAAAAATGATTTTAACAGCAAATTAAATTTTGTTTTACAATCTGAAAAAGGGTTAATCATACCCGTTGAAGTTAAATTTAATATTCATACTAAATCAAGAAGCTTGAATAATTATATGGAAGAATATAAGCCACGATATGGTATAAGAGTTTCTAGTAAAAATTTTGGCTTTAAAAATAATATTAAATCAGTTCCTTTATATGCCGTATTTTGCATAACCAAAAATAATTTAGATATTGATTAGTTAAAATTGCTAGAAAGCATGATATAATAGTAGTAATATTAAATGAGGTGTAGTATGAAAATATTATTAAATGTAACTTTAGGAGAACTTGCAAATAGAATAAATAGACAAGTTCTAGTAGACGAAAATATAGGTGTTATGGATTTGTGTGAATCTTTAATTATTTCCATGAATGGTCATAAAATTCCCATTTATGAATTAGAATATAATAATGTTGTATATTATCCTTACTTAGCTAATGAAACTAAAAATGAAAAAAGTTTAGAAAACCTCTTATTAAAAGATTTTAAGTTAAAGAAAAGTGATCATTTTACTTTAGAATATAATTTTGAAAATGATTATTATTTTGAAATAGTTGTTGATAATATTTATGAATCAAATGATAAATCAATATTTAAAGTTTTATCTGGACAAGGTTATGGATTATTAGATGATAAAGATGTATATCATTTAAAAAGTTTGTTTACTTTAAGAGAAGACTATTTAACAAAAACTGAAAAAGAATATTTAGAAAAAACTTTTAATTTAGAAGAGTGTAATAAAGAAATTGCTTTATATATGGAAAATAAAGTTGATATATTCACACCTAAAAGATATGTATTTAATGTATCTTTATATGGTTTTGAAAAAGAAATTAAAAGAAAAATTGTTGTTGATAACGATGTTTTAATTGATGATTTTTGTAGATATGTAGTTTTAGCAATGAATGGTGATTTATCTCATTCTTATGGTATTAAAATTGGTAAGCAATATTTAGAAGAATACTATGAAAATTTAGAATTATTTTATTTAAATTTAAAAGAAAAACAAAGATTAAAAATTATTTATGATTGGGGAGATCATTGGATATTTAATTTATCTTTAAGTAAAATAATTGACGATTATGGCAATGATGAATTTGAAGTAATATCTGGAAAAGGCTATGGAATAATTGAAGATGTTGGAGGAATATGGGGATTAGCAAATATTTTTAATGGCGAAGATACTAGTTGGGGTGATTATGATATTAATGATTTTGATTTAGAAAAATGTAAGGAAAGTATCAAATATATAAATTAGGAGTAGTATATGAAAATTAATTTTGAAAGTGAATTTTTAGATTATATTTTAAGTAGAGGTTATGAATATTATCTTAATGATACTGTAAGCAATGTTAAAATTGACGAAGATAATACAATAAGTGCTACGGTAATTGGAAATAATAGCTATGAAGTAAATTTAGAAATTGAAGATAATATATTTCTTGATGGCGATTGTACTTGTCCTTATTATAAATCTAATGGCTATTGTAAACATATGGCAGCTGTTTTATATTATTTAAATGAACATAAAATTTTAAAATCTAATAATAATTATGATTTGCAAAATATTGTAAATAAAATACCAAAAAAAGATTTAAGAAGATTTCTTTATAACAGCTTAAGATATGATAGTAATTTATTAAATAAATTTAGGATAGAATTTAACAATTATTTTCCTAAATTATCCAAAAAAAATTATCAAAATAAAATTCAAAATGCCATTTTAAGTTGCTATAATCGCCAAGGTTATATTACTTATGATAATACATCAAGTTATACATACGCTATGCATGTTTTTATTAGGGAAGCAGAAAAATTGGTAGATGATAAAGATTATGAAACAGCATTTACAATTTGTACTATTTTACTAGATTCCATTCCTAATACAAGTATTGATGATTCTGATGGTTCAACTGGTGAAGTTGCTGAAAGTGTTATTGCAATAATTTTCGATATTATAGAAAAATTAGATTATGACAATGCCATTTTAAAAAATATACTAGACTATGTTACTAACGAAGCAAAAACTGAATATTTATATAATTATGGAATTGATTTAAAACCAATATTAGAATGGTTTATTGATAATGAATTATATTTAAATGATATCAAATCTTCTCTTTTAGCCGCACTTGATAATTCTAAAGATAAAAAATATTTCTATAAAAGAGAACATTACGTAAAATATTTAATACAAATTAATGAATTACAAGGTAATAAAAATGAAAAAATTAAAATTTTAGAAAAATATTCATATGACCATAATGTTTTTTTAAGATATATTGAAGAATTAATTAAAAATAAAAATTCTAATTTAGCTATAAAACTTTTAAATGAAAGATTAGATGAAAAAAATTATAATAGTAGAGTGTATGCTAATACTTTAGCAGATATTTATTTAAAAAATAAAATGATGGATGAATATACTGATATATTATATAAAATATTTTATAAATATGATAAGTATAGTTTAGATGATTATCGTAAGATAAAAAAACTTTATTCTACTAAAGATTGGGATTTAGAAAGAAATAAAATACTTGAAAATATTAAAAATGATAAAGATTATTATTATTCTGACAGTTTAAATAAAATATATATTGAAGAAAAAATGTATGATGAATTATTTTTAAATGTTTGTAATTATAAAATGAATTACATAAAAGAGTATGAAAAATATTTACTACCTAAATATCAAAAAGAAATATTAGATATTTATAAAAGGTCTTGTTTAAATGATGCTAAGCTTGCAAATAGTAGAAGTAGATATCGAGAAGTTGCCAGTGAAGTAAATTATATAATGCATATAGATAATTCTGATGAGATAGTTAAATCAATATTAAAAGAAATTAAAGAAGAATATTTTCGGAACCGTCCAGCTATGTTAGATGAATTTGAAAAGACAATTAAAAATCTATATGAATATTTATAGAAAAGAAGTGAGTTATGACTAAAGTATTAAAATTTAGAGTAGAAATCGAAGAATTAGAAAATAAAATATGGCGAGAAATAGAAATAACTGATAGAAGAACTGTTGCCGATTTAGCCTATACAATATTAGCAACTTTTGAGTCTTTAGCATACCATTTATATTATATAAAATATAACAATAAAATATAGGATAGTTGGGTTTGTATTGAAGATGATCATAGTGAAATTCCTCCAATAAATGCTGTTATAACTAAACTTGAAAATATTGGTTTAAAAGAAAACGATACTATGGAAATGATTTATGACACAGGGGCATCAACAAATTTTAAGATAACTTATTTAGGCTCTAGAGAATTTGAAAAAGGAAATGGTATGCATTATCCATATATAATTGATGGTCAAGGTAAAGGAATGATTGATGATATTACTAATGATGAATTAAAAAAGGTTGTAGAAGATATTGATAAAACTGGAGTACCTAAACGTATGTTTTATTATTTGATAAGAGAAATACTGAATTATATGATTATAAAGATTTTAATTTAAGTAAAAATAATTTGTATGTAAGAAGATATTTTTATAAAATTAAATATAGTTATGAATATCCAGAATATATGTTTTAAAAATTTATAATAGAAAAGGAGAGAATATATGAACGATTATAAATTATATGAAGAAAATTTAAAAAAGAATAATAAGCGAAATGAAAAATTTTTAGAAATGTTTGAAAGTTGGTTAAATGAAAAAAATTTAACTGAAAAGACCATTAGAAATCATATAGCTAATATTGATTTATACATTAATGACTACTTAAGCTATTATGAAGTAACTAGAATGGAAGATGGAGTTTTTATGGCATATGACTTTTTGGACGATTGGTTTATTAGAAAATGTTTATGGTCATCTGAATCTTCAATTAAAGAAATGACAGCCAGTATTAAAAAATTTTATCAGTGTATGAGTGAATTTAATATTATAAAAACTGAAGATTATAAGCTTTTGTGTCAAGAAATTAAAGATAATATGAATAACTTTATCGCGTCTTTAAGAGAATATGAACAAGAAGATGAAGATTGGTTTTAGAAAGGTGGAAAAAATGAATAAAGTATTAAAATTTAGAGTAGAAATTGAAGGGTTAGAAAACAAAATTTGGCGAGTTATAGAAATAACAGATAGAATGACCGTTGCCGATTTAGCTTATACAATATTAGCAACATTTAATTCTTTAGCCTATCATTTATATGAAATATATTATAAAGAAGATAAGTATCATTGTTGGATACATCCTGAAGATCTTCCCGATTATAATCAATTAAAGAATGCTGTTACGACTAGATTAAAAAATCTTGGTTTAAAAGAAAATGATACCATGCATATGGATTATGATTTTGGTTCACCGACAACATTTAATATTACCTTTTTAGGGCAAGAAGAATTAGAAAATTATAAAGATGCCAAAAAATATCCATATATAGCTGAAGGTGAAGGATTAGGAATGTTAGATGATATGTCTTGTTATGAACTAAAAGAAGTAGTTTTAGAAACCGACAACTTAGGATATTCTAATTGTTATTTTACTCCCGGATATCAAACTAATAAAAAATATGATTATCGAAAATATAATATAAATACTGATAATAAAAATTTAAAAGGTTTAATTCTTTTAATTAAGAATGGTTATGAAGTAAAGGAGTAATTATGAAAATTAAATTAGATGATGTAATAGAAGCTTTAGAATTTGTTAATATGGGAATGGATACAGAAGCTTATTTAAATCCTAAAACATATGAAATCGTTTATATTGATGAATTTAGTGATATTAGTGAAGAAGAAAAAGAAGAAGTATATGATGAATATCTTTGCTTACCTACTAAATATGATATAGATGAGTATAATATGATAGAAGAATTTATTGAAACCATAGAAGATGAAATAATTTATAATCAATTATATATTTCAATTAATGGTAAAGGAGCTTTTAGAAGATTTAAAGATACTTGTATTAATTTTGATATTATTGATGATTGGTATAAATTTAGAGATGAAAAATATAAAGAACTTGCTATAGAATGGTGTAAAGAAAATAATATCGAATTTGAATAGGAGTGTTTAAAAATGGATGAAATATTAACTTTTAGAATTGGAATAGAAGGGTTAGAAAATAAAATATGGAGAGAAATAGAAATACCTTGTAGAAGAACGGTAACAGATCTTGCATATACTATACTTGCGTCGTTTAATTCACTTGCGTATCATTTATATGACATTGAATATAAAGATTATTTATTTGATTGTTGGATTTGTCCAGAAGACGATCCTGATTTTGATGAATTATCTAATGCTGTTATAATAAAATTAGGTGAATTGAAATTAAAAAAGAATGACATCATGAAAATGAAATATGATACTGGATTTACTTACTTTGAGAATATATAGCATTTTTTTGATTTAACTTTTGTTATTTCTAAAAAAATAAAAACTACTAAAAATGCTTTAATAGATAAAGAATATGTTAAAGTAAAAAAAGATACATTTGATAGTATGAACAATGTTATAAAAGAAACTAAAAAAGCAATGGAGTTTCAACCAAAATTAGAGAAACTATTTAATGAAGTAGAAGAATTACAAAAAGTCATAATACCTTAGAATATGAAAATAAAAACCTAAAAAGAGAAGTAAAATTGCTTTCTACAAGAAATCAAAATTTAACAAGAGAAAACAATGCACTTAAAACTTATTTAAAAGCTATTTTAGAAACAATTAAACACTTCTTTAGAAAATTATTACAAATTGGTAATGATAAAACTAAAGACTATACAGCAGATGAAATAAAAAGTTATTATAATTGTGAAGATTTTAGTTCAAATGATGTATATGAAATTTCAAAAGAAACAACTAAAGAAGATGAATTATTTGATTATGATGGAGTACCAAGTTATTTAAAAATAAGTAAAAAAGTCAAAAAAGAAAAAGATGATTTTGATAATATATTATAATTTATTATTTTGAATCTTTTATTAACATTAGAAATTGCACCTAAAAAAATGATATCTATTATTAATGATTTATTGATTCGATAATTTACTAATCAGTATTATACATGATACAATGTTGATAGAAAAATGGTATTTTTGATTAAATATTATTTACACTACCCAGTGGTGAGTCAGGAGTAAAATATGAAAAGTTATATCATAAATTTAGTTATGTTAATTTTAATGATTTCAATGTTAGTTGGTTGCCAAAACTCTAAATCTAATGTTTTAATTGGAAATTGGAAGTATACTGAAAAAATTGATACAAGTAATGCTAACTTTGAAATTCAATTTTTTGAAGATAATTATTTTCAATATTATAAATGTTTAAATTCAAATGATGATAATTTATGTGATAATGGTTACATTTTATGGTCTGGAAAGTATGAATTAAAAGATAATGTTGTATATTTAACAATAGAAAATGAAAATCAATTAATTAAGTTTTCTAATGAATATATTGGTAATCCAGATAATAAGTTTATTATTAATTTTAAAAATATGTATTTATGTTCTGAAATAGATGATGTTGATTGTAAACAAAAATATAAAAAAACTGATGATAAAATAGTAAAAAAAGATATTACTAAAGAAAATATAGAAATTGATGATACTAATGATAAAATTAAATCGTTTTCTAACAAAATTTTGGAAGATTTAATTTCAAAAGCAAAAGAATTACATCAAAATTATGAAAGTATAAATTTTGATATGAAAAAACTAAATTATGATGAAAATTATAATAAATATAATATTGAATATATTAGCAAAGATGGAACAAGATTGTCACTTTCCTTTAAACTAACAAATAGTGAACTATCCTTTGAAACAATAGAAATACGAGGGGTATATAGTAATTTAAGTAAAATAAATGGAGATATTACTGAAACATATATAATAACTAAAAATTTGTTGAAAAATTTAAATATATTTAATTTAAGCGTTAATGATAGAGCAATTTATGATGAGTGCCTTAATGGTAGTGAAATTAAATTCTGTGTTACAAAGGATTCAAAATATAATATTATAGTTAAACAAACTGATGAAATAAGTTTTGGCGCAGATTTTAGTATAATGTTTAGCAATTTTTATATATAAATTAATTTGTAAAGACATTTTCATTGAAATTTAATAATTATACTTTAATTAAATTCTAATAAAAATATAGCAAGTCTAGAATAAAAAGGAGCACCAAAATAGACTTTTATCATACTTTATGATAGGAGGAATATTTATGGCAAAGAAAATCATTATTGATGCTGGACACCCAAGTAAGGTTAAACCCAGTGTAGTTGTAGCAAATTAATCTATGATTTTATAATAAAAATTGTGATAAGATACTTTTGAAAAGTGTCTTTTATTATGGAAAATATTGGTAAAATTAATTTTCTTTTGTAAAGATTTGTGGTAATATAAACAATTAAAGAAGAAGATCTAGATATAAGGAGGTACTATGAGTATAACTGAAAAATTTACAGAATTTTGTAATAATATTAAAATAAGTAAAGAAAATTTGGATACTATTAGCGATAGATACCATAGAATAACGAGAAGAATTAATTTGGACTATTGGGGTACAGATTCTGATATTAATCATAGTTTATATGTTGGTTCTTTTGGAAGAGATACTGAGATTTTTTGTAGCGATATAGATATGTTAATTCAATTACCTTACTCTATTTATGAAAAATATGATAACTTTCAAGGAAATTGTCAATCAGCACTATTGCAAGATGTTAAAAAAGTTATAGAAAAAACTTATGTTTCTTCTAACTTAAAAGGTGATGGTCAAATAATTAGTTTATTTTTTAAAGATGGAATAGATTTTGAGATTCTACCTGCTTTTATAAATACTGATGGTATTAGTTTTACTTTCCCTAATTCCAATAATGGTGGAAGTTGGCAAAAAACAAATCCAAGAGCTGAAATTAATGCTGTGAATGAGTTAAATAATACTTGTAATGGTAATTTAAAAAAATTATGTAGAATGGTAAGAGCATGGAAAAATTACAATAATGTTGATATAAGCGGAATTTTGATAGACATATTATGTTATAGATTTTTAAAAGATTGGGAACATCGTGCGGATTCTTTAATATATTTTGATTGGTTAACTAGAGATTTTTTTAAGTATTTATCCCAAATTGATAAAAATCAGTCCGAATGGTATATAATGGGTAGCTGTAGAAAAATAGTTGATAATGGATATTTTCAATATAAAGCCAAAAAAGCTTATGAAACTGCTTTAGAAGCAATAGAATATGAAAACAAAAATTATGAATGGTCTGCCAATCAAAAATGGAGGGAAATATATGGAACGAAATTTCCACAATAGTCAAGGTTATAAATTGGAATCACAATTAAGAGAAGCTTTTGGAAAAGTTGTTTATACTCAAACATGTCATAATAAAATGGCTGAGCGATTTACTATGAGAGATAATAATATCAAGATTGCTCAGATAGTTCTTTCTGCGATGACAACTGGAAGTTTTATAACAACTATTATATGTGATGATACTGTTGTTAAAATTGTAGGTGCAATAATATCGTTTTTATTACTAATATTTAATTCTTATACTAAAAGTTTTAATTTGATTGAAAAAGCAGAGTCTCATAAAAATACAGCTAATTTATTATGGAAAATTAGAGAAGAGTATGTGTCAGTATTAACTGATTTTGAAATGTTAGATGTAGACAAAATTATATCAATACGAGATGATTTACAAAATCGAACTTATGAAATTTATAATAATTCTCCAAGAACTGACAAAAAAAGTTATTTACAAGCCCAAAAAAGTTTAAAAACAGAAGAAGAACAAACTTTTTCTGAAAAAGAAATTGATGTTATTCTTCCTAATTCAATTAGAAGAGAAAATAGAAAATATAAGTAATAATTATAAAATTTAGAATAACTGTTAATTTTTTTTAGCAGTTTTTTTATATTTAAGAAAGAGGATGATAAAATGAATTATGCAATATTTAGAAGTGAACCAATAATGACTATAAATGATTTAGCTCAAATAGGTTCACATAATAAAAGAGAAAAAAAGTCTTATAACTCTAATCTAGATATAGATATAGAAAAAAGTAAAGATAATATAGAACTAGTCCCTTTAACTGATAAATATGTTAAAGGGTTTTATAATCTTGTAAAAGATTATAAAAAAGAACATGATGAAAGAATGAAAACTGAAAGAGAAGATAGAAAGAAAACTTTTAAACAAATGTTAGATAAATCAAATAATGTTGTTGCTGATGAATTATTATTTACAGCAACTAATAAGTTTTTTGAAAATATGACTAAAGAAGATATCAAAGAATGGGCTAATACTTGTATGGAATTTGTTTATAATGATTTAGGTTATAAGAAAGAACAAGTATTACACGCAACTGTTCATTTAGATGAAAAGACACCACATATTCATTGTGTTGTCGTGCCACTTGTTAAAAAGTTAGATAAAAGAACTAATACAGAAAGATTCACTATTTCTAAAAAACAATATATTAAAGATAAAGTGCATTTATCACAATTACAAGATAAATATCATGAAAGATTAGTTTCTAAAGGTTATGATTTAGAAAGGGGTATTAAAGGTAGTGATAGAAAGAATCAAAAAGTAAAAGAGTTTAAGAAAACAACAAGTTATTATGAAAATAAAGTAACTACTATTAATAAAGGTTTAGATAATGCTATGAATGAATTTGAAGAAAAAATGAAAACCACTAAAAATGCTTTAATAGATAAAGAATATGTCAAAGTAAAAAAAGATACATTTGATAGTATGAACAATGTTATAAAAGAAACTAAAAAAGCAATGGAGTTTCAACCAAAATTAGAAAAACTATTTAATGAAGTAGATGAATTTACAAAAAGTCATAATACCTTAGAATATGAAAATAAAAACTTAAAAAGAGAAGTAAAAGCACTTACTGCAAGAAATCAAAATTTAACAAGAGAAAACAATGCACTTAAAAGTTATTTAAAAGCTATTTTAGAAACAATTAAACACTTCTTTAGAAAATTATTACAAATTGGGAATGATAAGACTAAAGATTATACAGCAAATGAAATAAAAAGTTATTATAATCGTGAAGATTTTAGTTCAAATGATGTATATGAAAT
>CANQSO010000040.1 GCA_947626535.1 uncultured Bacilli bacterium
TTAATTTTAAAATTTCATCAGAACCAGCTTGTAGTGGAATATGTAAGTGATTACATATTTTATTATTATTTTTTAATTCATTTAAAAATTTATCATTTATTTCGGTTATTTCAATTGAAGATATTCTAATTTTCTTTAAATTTGGTTCTTTACTTATTTCATGAATTAAATCAGTTAAATCATGATTAGAATTAAAATACGCTCCAGTATGTATTCCTGTTAAAACTATTTCTTGATGATTATTTAAAACTAATTCATGAACTTCATTTAAAGTAGTATTAAAATCTTTACTTCTAATACTTCCTCTTACATAAGGAATAACACAGTAACTACAAAAATTATCACAACCGTCTTCAATTTTAACATATGCTCTAGTATGAGTTGTAAATTTTTTAATTTGCATATCTTCAAATGGTAAATTACGATTTTGATTAATATATTGATATTTATTATTATCTTTTAAATAATTTTTAATAATTTCAACTATCTCACTTTTCTTTTGATTACCAATTAAGATATCAATATCTAAATTTTCATAATCACTTTCTTTATTTTGAGAAGAACAACCACAAACAACTAATAAAGCATTAGGAAAATCTTTTTTAAAGTGTCTTACCATTTTCTTTGATTTATTATCTGCCATATTAGTAACAGTACAAGTATTAATAATAATTATTTCAGGATTTTCTTCATTATATTTAAAACCATTTTTTAATAATAATTCTTTCATTATTTCACTTTCATAAGCATTTACTTTACATCCTAAAGTATGAATATAAAAATTCATAAAACCACCTTCAAACACTTAAGAATTTAACATAAATAGCATAAAAAATCTAGTATATATTTTATTTACAAAAAAATCTAGTATATATTTTATTTACACACTAGATTATACACTATCTAACTCGCAAGCTCAGTTTTATATGGCGTCCCTTTTTCGCCATTACCGTCTATTATTTTTACTGACGATGATAGATATACGACTGGCTGAACCTCATCCGCAAAGCCCGCATAGCTGTGGCTGACATAGCCAGACGAATACACAAGGAACACACTGCGAGCATCAGAAGAATTCGGCGATGGTGTCATTGTCCACGTGTTACCACTTGGCTTTAACCAATCATTTGTGTTACAACTTTCTCCAGCATAGTCATACATGCTTTTTCCTAAACATGTTTCTCTAACACTCCCTCCTACAGCATAGCCAAAGTCACTTGGATACATTAACCCTATATATCCTTCCCATGTTGTTGTTCTTTCTACTTCATCATTACAATATGTTCCTCCTCCATTACTAGTGCATTGCTCTTTGCCATTATGACTTCCTCTTTCTGCTTCATATGTGGCGCTTGCTGTCCATTCGCTTGTATTTCTAGTTGCAAATGTCCCTGTATTCCATTTTACTTTTGCTATCTTGTTCTTGGCTTCTTCACTTAGTCCACTACTTGTAAAGTTACATGTTTTATTTGCTTCATTATTATTAGAGTAACAATTTCCACTTTCTCTATTCCAATATAGACTTCCTCCGATTGTTGGGGTTCCACTATATACTTCTTGTGGATTTAATAGTTTCATTACATCTGCTTGGCTCCATTCATTTACTCCATATCCATTATTTATTCCAGATGTACTACTATCCCAACTAAAATCTCCTATACTTTCGGCTCTTATTATTTTTACCAAACTTTCTTTTTGCCCTCCATTATCTAAATTGGTTATATTATTCATTACTCCTATGATTCGCCATAAAATTGGAGCTCCACTGCTATCTTTATCGCCTATATCTATATAGTTATTTACAGTATCTGTTGCTCCTACATATCTTATATTTGCTTCACTTGTATCATCTGTCATTAAATTAACTGTATCTAAACTTGCATTATTTTTAATACACTCTGCTGCTCCAGTTCCAGCTTTTCCACATTTTACTAATTCTTTATCAAAAGTAGGAACATATTCTTCAAAATACAAACTACATTTAGTTTTTACTTTATTTAAACCTTTTACTAATGGAGCCCATTCATTTTCATTCCAAAGAATACTTGCTCCATTATCACATTCACCATGGTCAAATACTAAATTTTCTTCATTATCTTTCTGAGGCATTTCTTCTAATAATTCATCATCACCTTTATAAAACACAAAATAAATATCACTATTGCCAAAATAATCTACTTTACCATTCATTATTGGAAATTCGGCACTTTCCGTAAAAGACGCAAAAGATTTATAAAGAAGTAATGATATACTTATTAAAACTATTACTCCTAAACTTATTAATATTATTTTCCTTTTTTTCTTGCTTTTATCAACATATTTTTCTAGCTTCATATAATCACTCTATTCTTAAGTAATTATATAACTTTACCCCCCCCCTAAGTCAAGAGTTTGATATTATTTTGGACCACTTTTCTTATTTAATTTAATAAACTATTTAATTCTTTTAAAGTTTTTAAAAAAGCTTCTTCTTTTTCATAATGAAAAATTGTTGTTTCTTCTTTTTCTTCTTCTTTTTCTTTAATCATATCTGATAAATTGATTTTTTTAGTAGGTATTAAATTATCTACTAATTCTACTTTATCATATTGTAATTGTTTTTTATTTGATTCTTTTACTAATTCATCATAACTAATAATTGCTTTTTGTTCTTGTTCCTCTTCATAAGCTGTCATATCTACTATTGGTTCAGTTTTTTCTTTTATTGTACTAGCTATATATTTTAAATCAACTTCATTTTCTTTCATTTCTTCACTTCCTATACTTTTTTCTTCATCCTCACTTTTTAATACATATATCAAGGCAATTGTCAAAATTAATAAAGCTAATACTGAAAAATATAATATATAATCAACAAAAGAGAGACTTGATAAGATTGCAATTATGTCATTTATTAATTTCATGATTCACCTCTTCTTCTATAGTTTATCAAATAAATAAAAAAGTAGAAAGTCTAATATTTCTACTTAACACATATTTTACTCAAGTTTTACATTGCAGTCAATGTATAGGGATTGTCAATCGTGCCATTTCCTATCGTATTTAACTTTTTAATTAGAGTTATTACAGGTCTAATCCCATGTTTGATATTTTCATCTTGATCTTTATTTAAACCATTATTATTAGCAGTTATATAATAATTTACTTTATTATCTTTTTTATTTAAAGTCATTGTCCACCAATCTCTTGTAATACTATCTTTATTTAAGTATGAACCTGCTAACATTACATCATCAGCAGTAAGTAAAGCTATTTTAGTAGAAGCATAAGTTCCTGGGCAAGTTAAAATTGGGGCATTATCTTTAAATAATCTTTGATCTGGCAAATAATAAATAACTCCATTGTCTTCTATCTGAGCATTATCATCGGTACAATATTTAGCGCTTGCAACATAATTATCAAATTCTTTTAAATTAACATTATACCAATTATTTAAAACACTAGCTATTTTAGAATCAGTAAAAGTAGTACTTTCACTTTCATTATTTTCAAAAAAAGCACTTTCTTCTTCAAGTAAATCATCCAAAACAATTGAAACTGTTGAATCAGCATTAATTCTTACAATTCTCCATAATTTTCCTGCTAAAGAAACATAATTATTTACAACATTACCTTTAAAATAGTACATACTACCATCTTCAGTACTTTCTTCATATAAACCATCATTTTCTGTCGTTATTTGATTATTTTTAAGTAACCAACTTTTTAAACTATTATCTACTATTTCTTTAGCAACTTTAAGTTCAATTTGTAAAGAATTTTTATGAGGATTATAAAACACTAACGAAAAGCTTTGGGTTTCATTACTATTAATTTTTAATTGATTTTTTATTGTTTTTTGACTAATTTTATCAGTATAGTCATCCATTAAATGTTCTTTAGAGATTAGTTTATACGTTACATCATCACTAGCAACAACATTATTTAATTTAATAGAATAAAATTGTTCCATATCCATGGCATTTGTTATTGAAAAATCAATTTGATAAGTATCTTCATTAGTAGTAAAAGTATTACCAGTTAAATAATTTATTGATAAGCCTTGATCTACTTTGATCATAGCCATAGTTTGTTCTTCTTCATGTAAAAAACTTACATAGCCAACTTCTACAATCAATAAAATACCAATTAAAGCTAGAATACTCATCATTGTTACTTTATATCTTAACCTCATAGTACCACCCTACTTTTTAATAAGTATACAAGTTTTACATCATATTGTCAATTTTTAAAACTTTCATTTTACATTTCTTTTCGTGATTCTAAATAACTTTTTAAAGCTTTTGCTACATCAGTAGGCAAAATAGTTTCTAATTCTTCTAAACTTGCTTGTTCCATTTTTTTGACACTGCCAAAATGTTTAATCACCGGAGTTTGACAGTTGATTATTCATCAAATATCCATTCAACCCTTTTGTAATAAGGGTTTTATTATGTCAAGTTTTTATCCATTTTGTGTTGTACATTAAAAGACATTATTATTTTTTAGATTTTATTACTTTTATTAAAAGCAATATTATGCTATAATCGTCTTATAAATGAATTAATTTATAGAATATTACGATTAAGCCTCATATTTATTGAATATAATTGATATTGAACTATTTTCAATAAATAATTTTTTTTAAATTTTTTTAAAATTAATAGTAATGTACAACAATCAAAAAACGAGCAAATCCTTTATTTACCTGGGTTTGCTCGTTTTTACTGTCAAACTCAAGATACAAGTTTTACATCATATTGTCAATTTTTAAAACTTTCATTTTACATTTCTTTTCGTGATTCTAAATAACTTTTTAAAGCTTTTGCTACATCAGTAGGCAAAATAGTTTCTAATTCTTCTAAACTTGCTTGTTCCATTTTTTTGACACTGCCAAAATGTTTAATCAATTCTTTTTTTCTTTTTGCTCCAATACCTGTAATATCATCTAAAACACTTGATATAGCCCCTTTACTTCTAATTGTTCGATGATAATTAATTGTATAACGATGGACTTCATCTTGCATCTTCGTTAAATAATGAAAAACATTACTATCTTTTAATATTGGAATAACTTCTAAAGTATCACCATCAACTAAATCATTAGTCCGGTGTTTATCATTTTTCTTTAAACCACATACTTTAATATTTAAATTTAAACTATCAAGAATTTCTTTACAGGCATTAATTTGGCCAATCCCACCATCAACAATAATCAAATTAGGCATTTCACTTTTTTCAACTAACGCTCTTTGATATCTTCTATAAATTACTTCTCTCATCATATTATAATCATCATTTTTATCAAAACTAATCTTATATTTACGATAATCATTTTTAGAAGGAGAGCCATTTTTAAATACGACCATACAACTAACTGACCAATCGCCAAATAAATTAGAATTATCAAATAAATCGATTCGATCTAAAATATTTAAATTTAATAATTTTCTTAATTCTTCATTAGCTTGTTCCGTAATATTTTCTTTTCTTAAAATTAATTCTAATTCATTATCTAAATTAATTTTCGCATTTTCATTAGCCATTTTAACTAAATTATTTTTTTGACCTTTAACGGGACTAACTAATTTATTTTCAAAATAACTATTTAATACTTCGGTATTAATTTCTTTTGGTAAAACAATTTCTTTAGGTATTTCATGTCTTCCATAAAAACTTGTTAAATAGCTTTCTAAATCATTTACTAAATCACTAATAACGGGAAAAATATCCGTATGTCCTCCAACTATTTTCCCATTTCTTAAAAATAAAATTTGGACAGATATATATCCATTATTAAAAAAATATCCCACAACATCTTTATTAGTTAAATCTCTTAAAGTAATTTTTTGTTTATCTAAAACAACATTAATATAATCTAAATCTTTTTTTAATTCTCCTGCTAATTCAAAATTAAGACTTTCACTATAACTATTCATTTTACTTATTAATTTATCTTTTAAGATTTTATCATTCCCATTTAAAAAACTTAAAATATCATTTTCCATTTTCTTAATTTCTTCAGAATCTTCTTTTTTCTCACAATAACCTAAACATTCCCCAATATGATAATATAAGCATACTTTATGAGGATTGCCATCACATTTTTTTAAAGGATATAAACGATTAAGTAAATTAACAATTTTTCGAGCCGCATAAGCATTAGGATAAGGTCCAAATAATTTTTTCTTATCTTTTTTACGAATATTTAAGTATCTTGCTACTTTAAGTTTGGGATATGGTTTAGATATATATTCAATATAAGGATAACTTTTATCATCTTTAAGTAAGATATTATATTTTGGGTCATATTGTTTAATTAAGTTAATTTCTAATAAGAAAGCTTCTAATTCACTAGCTGTTACAATATAAGAAAAATCAGCAATTTCACTTACCATTTTAGCAGTCTTTCCTATTTGAGTTCGATTAAAATAAGAATTAACTCTTTTATGCAAATTTTTTGCTTTACCAACATAAATAATAATTCCATCAGCATTTTTCATTTGATAACTACCTGGTAAATTAGGAACTTGTTTTAATTTTTCTTCAAGCATCATATCACCCACTTCAATCATTATTATACTTTATTTTTCTTTTTTTAAAAAGGATTGTTATTAAATTTATTATTTTATATAATATTTTTGAGGTGGAGATATGTTACTTCTAAACACTTATACTTATGAAATAAAAAAATCTAAATTTATTTCTTACTATTATCAAATTGATAATGAACATGAAGTAAAAGAAATACTTATTAATTTAAAATGTGAACACAAAAGGGCAAGACATATTCCTTATGCTTATATTTTAGCTAATACAGCTGGTAAAAGCGATGATAAAGAACCCCAAAATACAGCTGGACTTCCTATCTATAATTTAATGCTTCAAAATAATTTAGTGAATAAAGCAATTTTTGTCGTTAGATATTTTGGTGGGACTAAACTTGGAGCTGGTAATCTACTTCGAGCTTATTTAACGGCTAGTAAAGAAGTAATTAAAAATTAATCTTTAGTTAATAATAAACTAATATGATCACGATTTTTATAAAATTTTTTATTTTGATTTATTTCTTCTAAAATTTTCTTTACATTTAAAGATTTATTCTTAGCATTTAAAACTTTTTTTAAATACATATCACCTATTGTAAAATTACTTAAAGAATAATATTCCCTAGCTATAATTAAATTAACTAAATTCAACTGTTCTTCATTTAATTCTAACTCTTGACTAATATTTTCAATACTATAACCATTTTTTAACATTTGAAAAATATTCTTTATATTACTAATACCATAATATTCATCTAATTCTGATTTAAAATCAAAAGATTTTTCTTGATTAAGAGAAAATTTTAAACTTTCTATTAATTTACTATAATCAATCTTTTTATTATCACTCAATAAATTAGCAACTGTTAAATATTCTACAGCTATATCTAATTTAAATATTTTCATATAAGCAAGACCCAATTGAGCATAAATATAGGAATTAGGCGAACTTTGTTCTAATAATTTTCTAAATATTTTTATACATTGATAATATTCTTTATTATTATAAGCTAATTTACCTTCATTAAATAATTTGTCAAAATTTAAATGAATACTTGGATATAGACTATATTTTAAAATAACATTTTTATTAATTTCTAAAATATTAATATCATTTTGCTTTTTTAAATAATTATAAATCTCTTCTTTATTATAATGATTAATATTATCTAAAATAGCAAGACCATTTTCATAAGTATTATAAATTTTAAAATTCAAAATGTTTTCTAAATCTTTATCAATAATATCATCTTTTAGATCCCCTTTTATTTCTTCTAATAAAGCTTTAATTAATTTATTATCTTTATAATTAATATTCTCAATATTAATTATAGGATTATCAATTATTTCTAAAATTTCTTTATCTATAACAGTTAAACAATTTTTCTGATTTAAGAAAATATTTTTTAATTCTTCAAAATTATGATTTTTAATTAGCTTTAATTTATACTTATTTTGTTTTTCAATTAAAATATTAGCTTCTTTAAATATAATATATTTTAAATTATTTTCAACATCAATATTATCTTCTTTAAGTAATTCTATTAAAGATTGAGAAGCTTTTCGAAATTCTTTATAATAAACCAAAGTTCTAATTTTATTCTCATTATCATTATTATTAATTAATAAATCTTTTAAAGTAAACATCGATACTTTATTTAACAAATCATTAGGTAAAACGGTTATTAAATTTAAAATATATAAATATAAATTTAAATCATTTTCTACTGATTTATTATTTAACTTATATAATTTATTTAAATATTTAATAGCAACTGAATAATTATATTTTTTAATAGCTAATAAAAATAATTGTAATAATGTTTCATAATGATTGTTATCTATTTCTAAACATTTCAAATAAATTTTTTGAGCTTTAGAATATTCATGAATATTAAATAATTCTGTACCAAAAATATATAAATTATTTAAATCATTCTTAGTTAATTTTTGATTAATTAATCTTTCATATAATAAATTTATTTTTTTTATATCAATCATTTTTACATCTCCTTTGCAAAAACTAGTATATATAATACTATACTTTGAAAGAAAAGAGCAATTTTTTTAACCATAAAGCAAAAATGCTTGTAAATTTGGCGATAGTTTGATAGAATTAAAGACGTTAAAAAGAAAGGAGAAATTTATGGCTAATATTAAAAGTTCTAAAAAAGCAATTAAAGTAATCGCTAAAAAAACAGAAAATAATCATGAATTAAAAGCTCGTGTACGTAATTGCATTAAGAACTGTGATAAAGCAATTATGGTTGGAGATAAAGAAACTGCAGAAAAACTCCTTGCTGATGTACAAAAATATATTGATAAAGCTTTCAGTAAAGGCTTAATTAAAAGAAATACTGCTGATAGACAAAAATCAAGATTAACTCAAAAAGTAAAAGGAATGAAATAAAAATCATTCCTTTTATTATTTTTTTAACATATATTGTATAAAAAATGATAAAATAGTTAAGGATGATGTCAAATGATTAAAAAAATATTTATTTCATTTATTTGTTTAAGTATTATTTTAGTAACTTTTCTTAAAATGGATAAGATTACAGATTTTTTCGTGCCTTTTATTGAACAAGATACAAAAGTAATTGCCACATCTTCAAATAACTATAAAAAAGATACTGATTATTTATTTGTTCAAAATACAAATAATTTTGGACCATTAAGTAAACAAGATATTAAAAATGTTTTTTATACGATAGTTAATAATGGTTGGAAAACTTTTACTTACTATTGTCCAAAAGAATATACGGATTGCTTAAAGGACAGTGAAGAAATCAGTCAAGATAAAGATTTATTAACTCATATTAATAATTTTGTTCATCCTTATAATGGTTTTAGTAATATGCAAACCATTATCAAAGAATCAGGACAAGTTATTGTAAATGTTACATATTTTTATAATGAAGACCATATTAACGCGATTAATAAAAAAGTAGATGAATTATACAAAGAACTTATTAATGATACAATGAGTGATAGAGAAAAGATTAAAACAATTCATGATTATTTAATTAATAATACCAAATATGATGTAACTAGAAATGAAAATGGGGAAAGTATTTATCAATCTTATTTAGCTTATGGTTTACTTTTTGAAGGATATGCAACTTGTAATGGATATACTGATACAATGGCTTTATTTTTAGATAAAATGAATATTCCTAATTTTAAAGTGGCAATGACACCTGATGATCCAACAAAAGAAGGACATGTTTGGAATGCGGTTTATTTAGATAATAATTGGTATCACTTAGATTTAACTTGGGATGATCCAGTTAGTGAAGATGGCAAAGATTATTTGCAAGATACTTACTTCTTAATTGATACCAATCAGTTAAAAGAAATAGATAATTCTGGAGATAAAAAAATAACTGACCATAATTTTAAGCCAGATATTTATTTAGAATTAAAGCAAGAAAATTGATTATTGTTTTTTTAATCAAAAACTTACATCTTGCCAAGATTCATCAGTTGGTCTATCTTCGGATGGGCAACCACTAAACATCCCAGTTGTTGTTGCTTCAACATTATGAACAAATTTAGAACCAAATATTATTGATTGTAAACTAGTAGTGTTTCCAAACATTTGAGTCATATTCTCAACTTTAGAAGTATCAAAGTCACTCAAATCTAATGTAGATACTTTTGAAAGGCCAAAAAACATTCCAGCCATATTTGTCACTTTAGATGTGTTAACATTTGTTAATGTTAAAGTTTGTAAATTAGGTAAATTATTAAGCATGTTTTCATTGTTATTTGCAATAACAATATTGCTTATATTCAAATTTTCTAAAGAATTCATTCCAGAAAACATACCGATCATATTTTCAACTTTATTTGTATCCCAATTACTTAAATCTAATTCTGTAAACTTTGAATTAGCAAACATTCCATACATGTTTTCTACATTTTTAGTATTTATTTCATTAAAGTTTATAGTAGCATTATTTACCCCAGCAAATAAATTTTGCATACTAGTCACATTTATAGTATTAAAAGTGCTTAAATCCAAACTTGTTAAATTCATCATATTGCCAAAAGTAGAATTCATAATAGTTACTTGACTAGTATCTAAATTTTTAAAATTTTCTATTGTATTTGTATTTACAAAACCGGCAAATAAATAACTACTATCTTGATTAGCAATTATTTTTCCCTCACTTTGTAGATATCCTACACAATTTTCATTATCTGCCTCACATACAACATAACTTTCTACTGCTTTTGTTCCATATTCACTTTCATCAAATGGACCATATACTTTTTCTCCTGTTTTTTCAGTTTTACTTTTTTCTATTACAATTTGGTCCAAAACGTTTTTATATTTCCACATTCCCTCTTCATCTGTTGCTGATATTTCTCTTATGGTATTAGTATCTTTCATATATTCAGTACTTAAAGTTATCTTTCCTTTCCAACTAGCATTCATCGTATTTTCATTCATAGGTGTATCTTTATTTAAATATATTTGTAAATTAAATTCTCTTGTTTCATTATTTTTTAATGTAAAATTATATAAGGCATATGCATGTCTTGCATCTTTTATTACTTTATTACTATCATTTATAGTATTTCCAATTAAATTTTTACTACTATTTAAATTATTATGATAATTATCTTCATATAATAAAACATCTATATAATCATCTTCTAATAAAGTATTACTTACATTTAATGTTTCTAAATTTATAACGGCATTTTGTAAATTATTACATTTATTAGTTATGGTAAAATGATATGGTTTTTGATTTGTTAAAAAATATTCTAATTCATCTTCTTTTAATGAATATGCTTTATCTAATTGGATATCATTTTCACCACTAAAATCAATTTTTAAGCAGGCACTTTTAACAACATTTTTTTCAGTTTGTTCTTTTGTTAATAACCAATAAGCATAAGTTACTCCTAAACATACTATAATAACTGTTATTATTCCAATTAAAGTATATTTAAATTTTTACCTCAATTCGCTAAGGCAATTGCATAAAAAGTTTACGTAAAGTTAAAGATTAGAGTAAGGAATGACATTAAATATAAGATTTTCAATG
>CANQSO010000041.1 GCA_947626535.1 uncultured Bacilli bacterium
AAAGGCTAAACACTTCGTGCTATTTCATAGGCCTTGACTTTCTTTTCTAGTTTTATTATTCTTTTTGTTGCAAAAAAAGTTTGAAAAAAAATATTATAAAAAATTATTGACTTAATTTCTTTTTTATTTATCTTGAGTTTGACAGTAAAAACGAGCAAACCCAGGTAAATAAAGGATTTGCTCGTTTTTTGATTGTTGTACATTACTATTAATTTTAAAAAAATTTAAAAAAAATTATTTATTGAAAATAGTTCAATATCAATTATATTCAATAAATATGAGGCTTAATCGTAATATTCTATAAATTAATTCATTTATAAGACGATTATAGCATAATATTGCTTTTAATAAAAGTAATAAAATCTAAAAAATAATAATGTCTTTTAATGTACAACACAAAATGGATAAAAACTTGACATAATAAAACCCTTATTACAAAAGGGTTGAATGGATATTTGATGAATAATCAACTGTCAAACTCCGGAGATTATTTATCTTAAAACTTTTTTTGTTTTGAGATTTTAATAAAACAAAAAGAAAGTAAAGGCTAAACACTTCGTGCTATTTCATAGGCCTTGACTTTCTTTTCTAGTTTTATTATTCTTTTTGTTGCAAAAAAAGTTTGAAAAAAAATATTATAAAAAATTATTGACTTAATTTCTTTTTTATTTATAATATTCATTACTATGTTTTTGATGTATTTTTACATCTATTTATTCTTTAGACACAGTTAACTTAATGGGATCTCCAACAACGGACCTAACTCGCGAGTTGTGTTTTATATGGTGTTCCTTTTTCTCCATTACCGTCTATTATTTTTACTGACGATGATAGATATACGACTGGCTGAACCCCGTACGCATCGTCCGCATCGTAGTTGTTGACACAGCCAGACGAAGGCACATTGAACACACCGTTAGCAAAAAGAGAAAGCGGCGACGGTGTCATTGTCCATGTATAACTACTTGTTATTAACCAATCATTTGTTTTACAACTATTAGTATTATAAAAGTACATACTTTTTCCTAAACATGTTTCTCTTACGTCTCCTCCTACAGCATAGCCAAAGTCACTTGGATACATTAACCCTATATATCCTTCCCATGTTGTTGTTCTTGGTACTTCATCATTACAAAATCTTCCTCCTCCATTACTTGTACATTCTTCCTTTCCATTATGACTACTTCTTTCTGCTTCAAATGTTGCTTTTGCTGTCAAGTTACTATCATCATAAGTTGCAAATGTCCCTGTATTCCATCTTACTTTCACTATCTTGTTTTTTGCTTCTTCACTTATTCCACTACTTGTAAAGTTACATGTTGCGTTTCCTTCTTCATAATCATTATAACAGCTTCCACTTCCTCTATTCCAATACAAACTTCCTCCTATAGTTGGTGTTCCACTATATACGGTATTTGGATTTAATAGTTTCATTATATCTGCTTGACTCCATTCATTTACTCCATATCCACTATTTATTGTTGGAGCACTACTATCCCAGCTATAGTTTCCTACACTTTCTGCTCTTATTATTTTTACTAAACTTTCTTGTTGTCCTCCATTATCTAAATTTGTTATGTTATTCATGACTCCTATGATTCGCCATAAAACTGGTTTACCTTCACCATCTCTATCTCCTATATCTATATAGTTATTTACTGTTTCATTTGCTCCTACATATCTTAAATTTGTTTCTCTTGTATCATCTGTTTTTAAATTAGTTGTATCTAAATTTGCATTATTTTTGATACATGTTGCAGCATTGGTTCCAGCCTGTCCACATTTTACTACTTTACTTGCAAAAGTTACTTTCTTATTTATTGTATATGCTCCTGTCCATCCACTTGGATTTCCGACATGGTCTACTGCTCTAAAATAATATGTCGCATTTAGTTCATCACTTATGGTCCATGGATTATTTGGTACTCTTGTTGTACTACTTTTATTTGTAGAATATTCATAATATGATACACTTTGATTATCTGTTGATGTTAAAGTTATTTTAACATCATCATATGTTTCTTTTCCACTTGTATATCCATTTAGATTTACGGTTGGTACACTTGGTGGTTCTTTATCTATATTGGTAATGCTTTGAGCTGTTGGATAAGTATATATATTTCCGGCATTATCTCTTACTTTTATTATGATGTTATTTTCATTGGCTTGGTATTCTTTTTTATTACTTGCTTGCCAATCGGTTCCATTATTAAAACTATAAGCTGCTGTACTATGTAACCCACTTCCTCCACTATCTGTTGCTCCATTTATTGTTAGAGTTACATTATCTTTTGTCCAACTACTATTACTTTTACTTACTCCTGTTATACTTGGAGGTTCTTTTTCGATGTTGGTTATTTCTTGTTTCGTTGGGTAAGTATATATATTCCCGGCATTATCTCTTACCTTGATTGTGATATTACTTTCATTTGCTGAATATTCTTTTGTTGCACTTGCTTGCCAATCGGTTCCATTATTAAAACTATATGCTGCTGTACTATGTAAGCCACTTCCTCCTGTATCTTTTGCTCCTTCAATTGTTAATGATACCTTTCCATTGGTCCAGGCACTTGTACTTTTCTTTACTCCAGTAATACTTGGAGGTTCTTTTTCTATGTTTGTTATTTCTTGTTTCGTTGGATATTCATAAATATTACCAGCATTGTCTCTTACTTTAATTACAATATTACTTTCATTTGCTGAGTATTCTTTTGTGGCACTTGCTTGCCAATCGGTTCCATTATTAAAACTATAAGCTGCTGTATCATGTAGTCCACTTCCTCCTGTATCTTTTGCTCCTTCGATTGTTAATGATACCTTTCCATTAGTCCATGCACTACTACTTTTCTTTACTCCTGTAATGCTTGGAGGTTCTTTTTCGATGTTGGTTATTTCTTGTTTGGTTGGATATGTATAGATATTTCCTGCATTGTCTCTTACTTTAATGGTAATATTACTCTCATTAGCTGAGTATTCTTTTGTTGCACTTGATTGCCAATCTGTTCCATTATTAAAACTATAAGCTGCTGTACTATGTAACCCACTTCCTCCAGTGTCTTTTGCTCCTTCAATTGTTAATGATACCTTTCCATTGGTCCATGCACTACTGCTTTTCTTTACTCCTGTAATGCTTGGAGGTTCTTTTTCTATATTTGCTATTTCTTGTTTGGTTGGATATTCATAAATGTTTCCAGCATTATCTCTTACCTTTATTGTGATATTACTTTCATTTGCTGAATATTCTTTTGTTGGGCTTGCTTGCCAATCTACTCCATTATTAAAACTATAGGCTGATGTACTATGTAGACTACTTCCACCTGTATCTCCTGCTCCTTCGATTGTTAATGATACCTTTCCATTAGTCCATGCACTACTACTCTTTTTTACTCCTGTCATGCTTGGTAATTCTTGATCTATTTTTAATGTTGTACTTTTTGTTAAACTTCTGTTCTTTGCTTTATCATAACATCTATAATACCTTGTTTCATTATGATTTCCTGTATATGTTTTTGATATTGTGTTGTTACTTAATGTTTCTGTCATTTTTGTGTAGTCACTATCATTTGTACTTTCTTCACAATAATCAAAGGCACTTCCACTTGATATATTGCTTACATTTATTTTGACTGTTACATCTTCATTGGTCCAACTTGTTTTATCATTTACTACTTCGATTGTTGGAGCATCTTTATCTACTTTTTCGACTGTAATATTTCTACTACTTACATTTCCTACTTGGTCTTTAACATGAATATACCATTTGGTATTTACATCAACACTTTTCTTATATGTTTGTTCTTCGGTTAAATTATCTTGTTTTGTTAAGTTTCCTTCATTTATTGTTTCGTTTGTACTATATTCATATCCTGCTATTCCACTATCTTTATCTATTACCGTTGTACTTATTTCATTTGTTTGTTCCCATTCACTACTGACATTCATACTTTTGATATCTGGTCCATCTGTATCGATATTAGTTATACTTTGAACTGTTGGATATGTATAAATGTTTCCAGCATTATCTTGAACTTTTATTACAATGTTACTTTCATTTGCTAAATATTCTTTAGTATTTCCTAGTTGCCAAGAAGACCCTCCATCAAAACTATATCTATCTTTATCGTGTAGTCCACTTCCTCCTAAGTCTTCTACTCCTTCGATTGTTAATGTTACACTTCCACTTGTCCAATTACTTTCACTTTTACTTACATTTGTAATACTTGGTTCTGTATGGTCTATATTGGTGATATTTATTTCTTCAGTATAACTTGTCTCATTTCCTACATCATCTTTAACTTTGATTTTGATTCCACTTTTATTATTTTCATATGTCATTTCATTACTTTCTTGATAATGTAATCCATCATCAAAACTATATGCTTCTTTAGCTAGTTTTACATCATCACTTGCTGTTACTTTTATTGTTACACTTTCATTTGTCCATCTATCTTCTGGTATTTTCTCTACTTTACTTATTGTCGGTCCTTGTTTATCGATATTATCTACTTTTATTTCTTTATCATATGTTGTTATATTTCCGACATGGTCTTTTACTTGAATGTTTATATTTGTATCATTATATTGATATTCTTTTTGATTTTCTGCTATCCAACTTATTCCTCCATCAAAACTATATGGTTTACTATCTAAATCAACATCATCACTGGCATTTATGGTTACTGTTACACTTTGATTTGTCATAGTATCTATACTTTTTGTTACACTTTCGATTGTTGGATTTGTTTTATCTATTTTTAATGTTGTAAATTCTTTATTACTTTCATTTCCTACTTTATCATAACATTTAAAGTATCTTACTTCATTTTTATCTTCATTATATTTTAGGGTTATTGTATTTTCTATTATCTCTTTATCTATTCTTGTGTATTCACTATCATCTGTACTTTCTTCACAATAATCTATTCCACTTAAATTATCACTTAAGTTTAATACAACTGATACATCATTATTTGTCCATATATTATCATAATTATTTTCGATACTTATTGTTGGTCCTTCTGTATCGATATTATCTACTTTGATTTCTCCTTCATATGTAGCTATGTTTCCGACATGGTCTTTTACCTTTATGATGATGTTTTCATCATTCTTTTGGTATTCTTTTTCATTTTCTTCTTGCCATACTTCTCCATCAAAGGTATATGGATTTGCATCTAATCCAACATCATCATGAGCTGTTATTGTTACTTTTACTTTGCCATTTGTATAATTATTTTCATCTTTTTCTACTTTTTCGATTGTTGGTAATGTTTGATCTATTTTTAATGTTGTATTTTCTTTATTACTAACATTTCCTACTTTATCATAGCATCTATAATATCTTGTTTCATTATGATTTCCTGTATAGGTTAAAGTTACTTTATTATCTGTTATTTCTTGTTCGATTTTTGTATATTCACTATCATCTGTACTTTCTTCGCAGTAATCTATTCCACTTCCTGTTTCATTAATATTTAATATGACATTTACATTATCTTTTGTCCATATATCATTATAATTATTTTCAATACTTATTGTTGGACCTTCTGTATCTATATTATCGACATTAATACTTTCTGTTTTTATATTTCCTACTTTATCTTTGATATGTACATACCATTCGCCATTTTCACTTATTTCTTTTGTAAATGTTTGGATTTCATTTGTTGCTTCTATTTCGTTCCAATCTTTTTCTGGTTCAAAACTCTTGGTTATTTGATATCCTACTATTCCACTTTCTCTATCTATTGCTTTGACACTTAATTCTTTACTTTGTAACCATTCACTAGTGATATTTTTTTCTAATATCTCTGGTAATACATTATCTACTTTATTTATTGTTATTTCTTTTGTTGTTACTCCATCTGCTTCATCTTTAATGCTTACATAATATTTGCCATTATGATCTATTTCTTCTTCAATATTTATTTCTTTTTTTTCTTCAATATTCTTCCAATTAAAAGTATCTTTTTCTTCACTTATACTATAGGCTACTATTTTATGATATCTACTATATCCATGTATTTTTATGGTATCATTAAGTCCCCATTCTGTTAAGGTATTATTTATTTCTATTTGAGGGATATAATCTGCTATTAAGGTTATTTTTCCTTCTAAGGTTTTATTCATGGAATCTATATCTTCTGCTGTTACACTTTTATCCATCCATAGTCTTAGTTCATAACTTTTTTCTTCTCCACCATTTAATGTTCCTTCTTCTAAACTATATCCTGATTCATTACTTAATGCATTTTCAATTGTTGTACTTGTTTTATCTAGTTCATTTAATATTCCATTCTTTATTCCATTTAAACTTATTGCTACATATTCATCACTTAAGGTTGTACTATTTAATAATTCAAAATTTATATTATATTTAGCTGTTGTTTCACAATTATTTTTGATTGTAAATTTATATGGTTTTAAACTTAGTCCTTCTTCATCACTTATTGGATAAGCACTTTCTAATAAGATATCGTCTTCTTCATTTATTAAACTTACATCCATACATAAACTTTTGACAAAGTTACTATCTTCTTGGTTTACCTCTTTTTTCCAAAATGCAAATGTTGCTGTTAAACTTACTATTAATGCTGTTATTACTACTAATATTATATTTCTTATTATTCTTTTCTTTTCCATATATAAAGACACCTCTATCTTTACATATATATTAACACTCTACCCCCCCCCTAAGTCAAGTTGAAGTTATTACTTTAAACCACAATTTATTTTGTAAAAAAATCTCTCCATATAGGAAAGATTAATTAGTTGAGTCAAGTTCCAACATTGCATCTACTCTATTTACTATATCAAATGTTTCAGCTCCTGAATTCAATTGATATGTATTACTTTTTGTTGTTACTTGTACACTTGCTTTTGGTGGTGATTCATATAATCCATAGAAATCTACTTGATATGTACTTAATGATACATTTTCCGCAAATCTTCTAAGAAAATTCTCTACAAATTTCTCTCTATTCATTCTTAATTCACCACTTTCTCGGTAGTAGCCATAGTCGACTGCATCGACCATAGCTGCTTCTGAGATTTCTTTTAGTATATAGTAATCTTGCGTATTTGTTGCTGATACATTTGATATTAACATCATTACGACTATTACAAATACTCCTAAAGCTATTAACCAATAGCCCCAATATGATTCTTTCATTTCTTTAACCTCCTATTTCCATGATGGCCCAATAGCATTTGAGATACTTAAACATGAACCATTTCGACAATTATCTGTTTCTGTCCATAATGTAAAGGTATCATTTCTTTTATTTGTTTTAAAATATAATCCTTCATTACTTCTTAAGAACTGACTTTTACATCTTACACTATACTCTATTCCACCATATGTTTCAATATCACATTGTAAGGCATTTTCTCCATTTGGTAATGTGGTATTGGCATAAGTTCCAACTGTTCTATTATATTGTCTTATCGCTCCCATTTGAGTTGGGCTTAAGGTATATGAATATTCAGCATTATCATATACAGCTTCTCCTTGGTCTTCAATTTCTTTTACAGTTTTTGCGGCTTTTTGATTTACTGCTCGATTAGCACTTCCTGTATAGTTCCAATTATATCCTTCATTTCGACAATTACTGCTTCCTTTACTACATGAATTTGGGAAAATATTATTTAATGATATGGTTCGATATTTATATCTTGTAGTTGTACCATCATAGATGCATGTTCGGCATGCTACTCCACAATTTGGACCATCACAGTTAGGAATTAAATTGCAACTTCCACCAGCACATGAAGAACCACAACTATCACAGTTATTTATATAACTACATACATAACCAACATCTTGTGATAAAGTTTCAAAATTACCACTTGGTCCATTATTAGGATTAATATTTACACTACATCTGTCAGCATATGATAAATTATTATAATTATTTAAGACACTATTTGGGCTTCCTACTAATCTTCCTAAACTATTTCCTAATTGACCAATATTATTAAATTTTAATTTGAATTGGAAAGCTCCTTTACCAGTTTTTAATTCAACTGGTAAAGCGGTATCTGGAAGTCTTGTCCATAAACAATAATTTCGATTTGTTCCCGCACATGGTTCACCATTTACGATTGTTCCATATTGATGATATGTACTAAAGCTTTGACCTGGAATATAAGTAGCTGTTTTAGTTACTGTTTTTTCTACTCCGATTGCTAAATTTACTTTAGTTTTTCTTCTATTACATACAAGTTTTGTATTTACTATTGGATGGTCTTTTTCCCATTTATCATATCTTTTTTGGTCATCTTCCTCATTATATGGATTTTCAAGTAAATCGGTATCTTTTCTAAAATTTGTTATTTCACATGATGGATATATTACATTTGCATAATATCCGGAATCATCCCTTGGAACATCATCGGTTGTTTCTAATTTATAATTTGGATATTTATTAAATTCAAAACTACCAATAACATTATTTACACTTACATTATGTTTACCTAACTTATATATATTTACTCTTCGATTACCTTGATTACTATTCTTTGCTAATAATTTCATCCAATATTCATTGTTAGCTTCCAAATCTCCACCGTTCATTAAACATTCATATTGATTATTAGTTTTTCCATAACAAAATGTATTTTTTTTGATTTCTGCTGTTTCTCCTACCTTTTTAAAGGTTCCCGTATTATATTTGTTTTGATAATCTTGATATTCATATTGAATTTGGGGTTCAAATTTCATATCATTTGTCCACATGTCTGCTATAGTTGAACATTTTTGATACTCGGCTATATCCATTTCCATTCGCTTTATTAAGTCTAGAATTCTATTCATTTTTTCTAAATTTTGTTCTTTTTTTCGTCTATATTCTTCAAGTTGTTTTTGTTTATATTCTGTTTCAGCATCATAGTATCCTGGCGGCTTATGAGGATCTGGAGTTAAAACTTCTTCCATGTCTAGTTCTTCAATTCTAGAATATAGATCTTCTATTTGACTTTCATAATTATTAATAATATGTATAAAACTTTCAATTTTTAGATCGTTTTGACCACCAGATAAGCCGCCGTAAGAATAACTTGAAGTATATGGCCCTAAATAACAACTTCTAGTTCCTGTTACATTCATTGATAAATTAAAGTATCCACCGCTTTTGGAATGCTTAGCTGTTGGAACATCAAAAGTATATTTTTCATAGCAATATACTTGGCATCGATAATTACTGCCTAATTTAGTATCAACTCGATAACTATTTCCAGCTGCATCAGTTCCACCTATTACACATCCTTTTACTGGTTTTACACTATAATTGCAACTTGTTTTTGTTTCATTTATATCACTTACTGTTCCTTTTAGATTGCTTTCAACATTAAAATCATTACATGAACTTGGCATTGATACACTTGGTGTACATTTTGGACATTCATCCCAATATCTTAAACAATCGGGAGTAGTAGGATTATCTGTACATCGTTGTTTATTTTGTCCACAATATGTACAATCAGTTATATATTCTTCATAACTACAATCTGGTCCATTTTCATCTGGATCATCTTCGTTTGAACAATAATATATTCCATCTCCTTTAAAAGAACACTTATGAACACACCATGCTTGATATATTGATTGAGTGGTTTCATTACCATCTGATCCATAATAAGTTCTAGTCCCATCATCATTATCAGTATATGAACATGGAGTTGGTGGTGGAGGTGGTGGAGGTGGAGGTGGTGTTCCATCAATAGTTACATCTAGATCATAAGTAAAAGTTTGTTCTCCAGCATCTACCATTATCATTTTTTGATTAGCATAAGGATCTGGTAATGCAGTAATAATTTCCATTCTTCCTTCACCATTTCTTACAGTTTTATAATTAGTATGAAGTTGGAATAAAGTAACTCCTTTATCTACTCTTACGGTAAATTTGGCAGCATGTTCATTTACTTTTTCTCGACTTATTATTCTTCTACAACCTGTACAAGTAAAACTATCCCAGTTAACATCTGTATAATCTGATCTTACTCTAAAAGTTACATCTACTCTTGTTGTTTTACCAACTTGGACATCACTAGAACTTGTCGTATTTGCCACAACTCTAAAATTAGGATTATAAACTTTATTATTCTTTTTTAAATTGTTGTATTTTTTTCGAGCTGTATTTCCCTCAGTATTCTGAACTAAATTAACTATTTCTATAAAAGTATTAACACAATATTGGCCATCTGCCCCAGTCCAATAACTAGGATGAGCAACTGCTGCACCACTTACTCGGTAAGGAATTGTTAAATCACTGCCATAAGAACTACCACTGTGATCTAACTTAGCGTAATAATCGGAAATTAAACGAAAAGTTGCTGAAATGACTCCTCCACTTTGGGAATTTGCTGAAATTTTTCCATCTTTAACAAATTTTTCATAAGCAAGAGTTAAAGCCAATTCATATAATGAACTTTTAGGATTAACTTTTGTTGCTATATTATAGGCCCATCCATGGGGCTTATTAGGTGATAAACAATATGCACATTTAGAAGTTGTAACATGATATTGATTATTTTCTAATCCTGCACCAATATGATAGCTAGTAATATCTTTCACATTACCTTCAACAATATAATCCCAAGCTTTAACACTTGATATAAATCCTAGAAAAATAAATATAATAAATCCCCCAATTTTTATTATATTTTTCATAATCTTTCCCCCATAATTACTTGCTTTTTTCTTCTTCTTATTTTAATTATTATTACTACAATTATGCCTATTACTAAAACTACTGCTATTCCTATTCCAATCATATATAGATATTTTTTATTGTTTTTTTGTTCTTCTTCTGGTTGTTCTTCTTCTTTTTGTTTTTTGGCTTCTTGTTTTTGTAATATTTCATATTCGTCTACATCTACTGGAGTTGTTACAAATTCTTGGCAATAATAAGCATCATTATCATCACATATTCTTGATCCTGATACTTCATTATACATTGGTGATTTTACTTCTATAGAACGGATTTCTTCTTCTCCACATTCTGGATTTGTAGCATATATTTTTATTATATATTTTCTTATTTCTAACATATCTGGTACTTGATATTCATATTTTCCATCTGTTAAATCATTTACAGTTATTGTTTCATTGATATCATCGTCTTCACTAGTTACTGTAACATAGATATCTTCATCTAAATTTGTGATAGTTAAATAGAAAAAAATTGTTCTTACTATACCATTTTCATCAGTTGTTTCACCAGTAAAATCTGGATGTTCTACTCCTTGACGATCTACTATCTTAGTTTTATTTTCTATTGTAGCTGTGACATTTGCCGCTTTGGTATTTACTTCGACTTGTTTTCGATAATCACATTCAGCATTTACATTATTTACTACTATCATTGTTAATATTATTAATATTGTATATCCTATTTTTTTCATATCCATCTTCCTATCATTTACATTATAGCATGTTTTAATGAATAATTCACGTATTTATTGTGAAATATATATAAATTTTAAAAAAATAAAAAGACTGTTAGGTCTTTTTATTTCCAAGATGGTCCAATAGCATTTGAGATACTTAAACATGAACCATTTCGACAATTATCTGTTTCTGTCCATA
>CANQSO010000042.1 GCA_947626535.1 uncultured Bacilli bacterium
TAAAATAAATTTTGTTCAAGTTTTCATTGCTATGTGTGCCTTGAACGAAGTGAAAGGAATGTAAGGTTATTATGAAATTTATTAAAAAATATAAATTTATATTAATTGGTTTATTAATGGTTATTCTAGGCTGTTTGATTTATTTCTTTTTAATTAGAAAACCGGTTACAAACGAAACAAGTAATGGCTTAAATTTTAGAATCATCAACAATAATACAGATGAGGATAAAGGTAAATCTTATTTTCTATATTCTGACCAAAATTACAGTTATTATTTAAAAGATAATAATCCTGATAAAGTATTTATTTTAATTAGTAGTAATGGTATTTTGGAAGATGAAATGTATAATATTGCCTTAGAAATGTTTAAAAATAATGAAACAGAATTTAATATTAATGGTAGCGATTTAAGAATTAATAATGTTAAATATTGTCTTTATAAATGGGAAATTACTATTGATGAATTTAATGAAAAAATGGCCGTTGAAAAAGTTCCATTAAACAATATAGCTTTTAAAGCTACCGATTATAAAGAAAAAGAAGACAGTAAAAGAACCTTATATTATACTGATGAAAATGGTGTGAAAATATATAATGAAAATTTAGATAAAATTGAAGTTAATGACATGGATTTAGCAAAATTCTTAAAAGACAATAATTTACCATCAGATTATGTATATAATATTTTTAAAGAAGAAGAAAGTAATATTGATAATCCCGTTTATTTAATAGGTGATTCTACTAAACCAACTATGATTAAAGCTACTCAATATAAAAATTTAAAAGTTTCATGTTACTATGAAAATAATGAAATCTTTTATGTTCTTTCTTATGAAGAAGAAAGAGCATTAGAATAAAGAGGCTCAAAAAAGCCTCTTTTTATTTAACTAAAATTTCACTTATTAAATCAGTAATTTCAGTAGGATTTTCAATTGGTAATCCTTCAATTAATCTAGCTTCAGCATATAATACTTTACTATACTTTTTTAATTCTTCTTGATCACTTTTATATAATTCTTCAAGTTTTTTAACAATTGGATGTTGATAATTAATCTCTAATACTTTTTCAGCATTAATGTTATTATTAGTAGGCATACTATTCATAACTTTTTCCATTTCAACCGAAATATTACCAACAGTTGATAAGCATACCGGATGATTAGTTAATCGACTAGTAAATTTAACTTCTTTAACATCAATCGCTTCTTTCATTAAGTTTAGAATATTTTTATCTTTTTCATTTAAAGTTTTAAGTTCTTCTTTTTCTTCTTCAGTCTCATTTAGAATATTATCAGAACAAACATTTTTAAATTCTTTATCTTGATATTTATCAATAGCTTTTAAAGTAAATTCATCTAAATAAGTTGTACATAATAAGATATCTTTATCTTTGGCTATTAAGTTTTCTACTTGCGGTAAAGATTTAATTTGATCGACACTACTACCACAAGCATAATAAATATCTTTTTCATCTTGATTGTTTTGAAGATATTCATCTAAGGTGACCATTTTATCTTCTTTAGAAGAATAAAACATTAATAAGTCTTCTAATTTTTCTTTATCCATTCCAAAGTTATCATAAATACCAGCTTTGATTTGTAAACCAAAAGATCCCCAGAATTTTAAGTAATCTTCACGATTATTTTTTTGCATACTTAATAATTCACTCTTAACATGTTTTTCAATATTACTAGCAATTGTTTTTAAAACTCGATTTTGTTGTAACATTTCTCGTGAAATATTAAGAGATAAATCAGAAGAATCCACAACACCTTTAACAAAACTAAAGTAATCAGGTAGTAAATCTCCACACTTTTCCATAATTAAGACACCATTAGAATATAGTTGTAAACCTTTTTCATATTCTTTAGAATAATAATCGTAACTAGCATGAGAAGGAATATATAACAAAGATGCATATTCTAATAAACCTTCAGCTTTAATATGTAAATGACTTAATGGTTTTTCATAATCAAAAAATTTATCTGAATAAAAAGTATTATATTCTTCTTCACTAACTTCCTTTTTATTACGACGCCACAAAGGAACTAAAGAATTAATAGTTTCTAACTTTTTATCTTCTTCCATTTTAATTGGATAAGTTATATAATCAGAATATTTTTTTATTAAACTTCTAATTTCAAAATCTTCTAAATAACGATTATACTCTTCTTCATCTTTAATCGTTAAAATAATATCAGTACCATAACTTTCTTTATTAGCTTTTTTAATTTCATAACCATCTATTCCGCTAGAGGCCCAAGAATATGCTTCATCACTACCATAAGCTTTAGAGATTACTTCTACTTTAGAAGCTACCATAAAGGCTGAATAAAAACCAACCCCAAATTGCCCAATAATATCAATATTTTCTTTTTTCTTATTTTCATTTTTAAAATCAAATGAACCACTTTTGGCAATAGTTCCTAAGTTTTTTTCTAATTCTTCTTTAGACATTCCAATACCATTATCACTAACAGTTAAAGTACGGTCTTCTTTATTTACTTTAACAATAATCGCAAAGTCTTTTTTATTAACTTTCATTTTCTTATTAGTTAAAGACTCATAATGTAATTTATCAATAGCATCAGAAGCATTAGAAATAATTTCTCTTAAAAATATTTCTTTATTCGTATAAATCGAATTAATCATTAATTCCATCAATCTTTTAGATTCAGCTTTAAATTCTTTCATATCATCATTCTCCTTTTAGCACTCAATCTAATTAACTGCTAATTAAAATTATAGACTTCTAATCATCAAAAGTCAATAAAAAAAGCAGATAATTTTTTATCTACTTATTTAACTTCTTTAAAGAAGTTTTGATTCCAAAGATTAAGACAATTAAACTTATAATAGCCATCATAACATAAGTCATAATATTATCAACAGTTTGAGGATTTGAAACATCATCTATTACTTCATCTTCAACAACTACATCACTTAATATTACTTCTAAATTAACATCTTCATTTAATTTAGTATCTAATGTTATTTCTTCTTCATTCTTAGTATTTTTAAAACCCTTAAATTCTTTTGTTTCATCATGTTCCATTAATTTTTCTAATCTTTGTTTATCTTCATCATTTAAATCACTTAAAGATTGTCCTTCTTCTAATTTAAATTCTTCATCACCAATTGTTACAATAATATAATGTTTAACGCTTAGATTTTTATTTTCATTTAAAACAGTATCTATAAGAATAGTATTACCTTCTTCATCAACAAATCTTACAAATCTTTCTTCTTTCATAACTTCTTCAATTATTGAAAGCTCTTCACTTGTTAAATCACTTAATTTAGAATTTTCATCTAAAACAAATTCATGATCATTTAATTTAACAATAATCTTATAATTAGCTTTAATTACTATATCATCATTAACAACAGTATCATAATCTAAATCTTCAACAACTTTATTATCTACTACAAATTCTTTAAATTGTTTATTAGTTGCTTCTTTTAATTTATTTAAAGCATCAACTATATCTTTTTCATCACTTAATTTTTTACCTTCTTCTAATTTAAAGGTTTCATCACCAACTGTAACATTATTTTTATATAATGCTTTAATTGTTAATGGTTCATTAATATTAATGTTTACTTCAACAGTATTACCATTTAAATCAACAAATCTTGAAAATTCTTTTTTATTTTTCTTTAAAGCTTCTATAACATTTTTAATTTCTTCATTACTTTCTAAAGTTTTTCCTTCAATTAAATCATATGTTTTATCATTAATTGTTACTTCTAAAGTAAAGACACTTTTTAAATCAATATTTTCATATAAAGCTTCAGATTCTACAATAATATTACCTTCTGAATCTTCAAAACCATAAAATTTACGATTTTCTTTATTTTTAAAATTATCTAAATTAGCAAGTTCACTTAAGCTTTTTCCTTCATCAAGTAATTGTTCTACACTATCAATACTAACTCTAATTGAATAATTAGCTTTAATTGTCATATCTTCATTTATAATAGTTTCAAAATCAATTTCATTACTTGCTACATCATCTACAACGTATTCTTTAAATACTTTATTTGAAACATCTTTTAATTTATTTATAGCATCAACTATATCTTTTTCATCTTTTATTTTTTTACCTTCTTCAATTTGATAATCTTTATCTTCTACTGTAACAGTTTTAAAATATAAAGCTTTAATAGTAATATTGTCATTTATAGGAGTAACAGTTGTTATAGTATTTTCATCTTGATCAACAAATCTTGAAAAGTCACCATTATACATTAGCTCATCTAAAGCTTTAAATAAATCTAAATTATGTGTAGCATTATTACCTTCTGCTAAATCAAATGTATCGCCAGTATTTTCGATTGTTACCGTAACACCAAAGACAGCTTTAATATTTTTATGTTCATTTAAAGGGCTATCTTCACTAACAACATTACCATTTTCATCTTCAAATCTTAAGAATATACGTTCTGCTTTAGTTTTAAAACTATCTAAATCCGCAATAGCATTTAATGATTGTCCTTCATCTAAAGTCTTATCTTCACCATTAATGTTAACATTAATAGTATATTTAGGAGTTAATACAGCATTTTCACTAAACACAGTGTTTATATCATATTCATTACCACTAGCATCTTCAAAATGTTTAAATGTTTTATTACTAGGATTTATAATTTTATCTAGTGTTTCATCCTTTAATTCATTTAGGCTGTGGTTTAAATCATTAAAGAAGAATACTTCTTCACCAATTTGAATACTCATTCCATATTTAGGTGAAAGAGTCATATTTTCATGTAATTCCATTTCAACTGGAATTCCTTTACCATTTTCATCAACTAAATCAGCAAAATGTTTTGTAGTATCATCTTGATATTTTTTTATAATAGCCTTAATTTCTTCACTAGAACTTAAGCTCTTACCTTCATCTAAAATATATTCTCCTTCATCAGTAATAGTAATTGTAATTGTATATGTAGCTACAATACTAATGTCTTCATTAGCAATATAGTTATCTAATGAATCATATTCATCACTATTTATAACATATTTTTTGAAAGTCTTTTTAGTAACATCTTTTAAAGAATCTAAAGCTTTTTTAAGTTCAGCATCTTCACTTAACATTTTACCTTCTTCAATTTCATAAATATTCTCGCCAATTTCAACATTAACATTATATAGAACACTTATAGTTAAGTTTTTAGTTATAACTTCATTAGTATTTACAGTTTTTTTATCAGCATCAACAAATCTTGAAAAATCTCTTTCACTATCTTTTAAATCTTCTAAAGCATTCATTATATCCTCAGAATCTTCTAATTTTTTACCTTCTTCTAAATCATAAGTTTCACTTCCAATAGTAATTTGATAAGCAAATATAGAAGCTAATAAAATATTTTCATGTAAAGGGTCTTCTTCATTTATAATATTTCCATTTTCATCTTCAAATCTCATAAATTTAAGACCAGCTTTAGATTTATAATCAGCTAAATTAACAATATTACTTAAAGATTGTCCTTCATCTAAAGTAATATCTTCACCTTCATTAATTTTAACATTAATAGTAAATTTAGGAGTTAATACGGTATTTTCATCAAATGTAGTTTTCATATCAACTATATCTCCATTAGCATCTTCAAAATGCTTAAATGTTTTATTATTAGCTTTTTTATGATTTTCTAACTTAACTTTATCATCAGCACTTAAATCATCTAATTTATGACCTTGTTCTTCAAAAAAGAAAACATCATCACCAATTACAACACTTATACCATATTTAGGTTTAAGAGTCATATTTTGATGTAATTCTTCAGTTAATGGAACACCAACTCCACCTTCATCAACTAAACCTGCATAATGTTTTGTTTTATCATTAACGTATCCTTCAACAATTTCTAAAATTCGAGAATTAGAATTTAAAGTTTTTCCTTCATCTAAAGTAAATGTTTCTTCACCAATCTTAATTTCAACTTGATATTTAGCAGTTATAGTTACATCTTTGTTGAAAATATAATCATCATCAATTTCTACTCCTTCTTGGTCATAAAAACCAACAAAATTTTTAGTATCAACACTTTCTAAAGCACTTATTTTATCTTTTACAGCTTCAGTTGCTTTAAAATCTTTAAATTTAGTATTTTCTTCTACTTCAAAACTACCTTCTATGCCATCAATTGTAACATTATAAAGTTTTATATAATTAGCATAGATATCCATATTTTTAGTTAATTCTGTTTCAACATTAAATTCTTTCTTTTCATTAGTATCATCATCAATAAATTGATATCCTTTTAATTTATATCCTTCTTTTGCACTTGGTAATTCATCTTTATTTATTTTAGCATTTTTATCATATGCTTTAACTGTTAAATTTCCTTCATTATCATAAAGTCCAACAACAACATAATCTTCATCAACATTATATTTATAAGGAACAGTTATCAATGATTCTTTATTATTTTTAGATAAAACAATATTTACCCCATGTTCTATATAAACAACATTACTATTATCAGCTGTATTACTTTTGCCAAAATTAAAGATTGCACTACCAGGAGCATTATTTTCATCAATAATTTTAGAATCACCAGTAATATTTAGTTTAATATTTGAACAAGGTGTTTCTCCATCTAAAGAGAAAATATATTCAGCATTAGGACTTTTAGAATCATTACCAGTAACTGTCGTATTATTAAGATTAATAGTTAAATTTTTTTCATTTTCAATAGATATTGCTTCTTCATTTTCATGAAGTGAAGAACGGGCACTAATGTTAGAATCATTAACATTGATAGTGTTATTTTCACCATTTAGAATATCAAAAGCTTTTTGTCCACTTATATAACTATCATTATAAATATTAATTTCTACATCAGAAGCAGCAAGTCTAATACCATCATATAATATTGAAAACATTGAATTATCGACATCAATTTTTGAACCATTAGCACCATCAATATTTAAAACAGTTTGATAAACCCCTTTATTTAAATTATCACCTCGACCAATTGTCAGAAATGTAACTTTTTCTAAAGTAAGATTTACTTTTTTATTGACTTTAACATAGTTCCAATTAAGATTCTTAGTTATTGGAACAGCTCTAATATTTTTAATTACAACATTATTTGGGGTGTCATTTTCATCATCAATAATAATTTCACTATTAACTGTAGAACCTTCACCTTCAATAGTAAGATCTTTATTTATGATAATTTGAGTTCCTTCATTACCATAAGTTCCACCAGTTAATCTTAAAGTATCACCAACATCAGCATTTTCGATTGCAGTTTTTAATGTTGTTGCCCCAGCATTAACTTTGGTAGTTTTAGCAAAAACACTAGGCATACCACACATCATACCTACACTAACAACACCAATAAATCTAACAAGAATTTTTTTCATAATCCCAACTCACTTTCAGTATCATAATTTTATCATTTAAAAGATACTTTAGTCAAACAATACCAATAATTTGTAGTCAAATAATATCAACTAAAAAAAGATGTTTTTGGCATCTTTATTTTGTAGCTATTCCACCAATATCACTTGGAATATTACCTCCTATGGTATGTTTCTACTGTATTTCAATATATAATCCACCAGTTCCTGTTGCACTTGTATTATTTTTTATAATTCCTCCACTCATATTAAACCCTTTATTTTTTGCATCTTATAATAACAAAGTTAAAATAAATTTCTATTTTAATTTGCACATTTTTAACAATTTCTTATTACTTTAATTTTTTAATTTATAACCTTTTACATTTTATTAAAGTTGATAACTAAAAGTATGCCGTTTATTTTGCATCTTTATTTATAAATATTTTCAATTATATTTTATTTTAACAATTTTATATCCCCTATAAATATCACATATAAATTCATTTAATTCATTAATTATATCTTCAAACTTTCTTCCTTGTATTTCAAATTTAGGAATAACATCACATTTATCTTCAATAAATCTTATATCTTCTTTTACTTCTTTCATATAGTGTTCACGATGAGCATCACGATATTCTTTACTATCACTCATTACTTTATCATTTTCATCATAAAATAAAATTCGATCATAAATATTTTCAGGATAATCCATTAATACTACCGAAACAATATCATTTTTAACAATTCTTTTAACTATTCTTTTATTAAAAATCGCACTAACAACTAACACAAAATTATCATTATTGTTAATAACATCCATAATTAATTTTTCTTTTTCTAAATAAAGTTCATATATGCATATAAAACTGCAATTAAACTTATCCATTGTTCCATATTTTTCTTTAATAATATCAGTAATATTAATAAATTTATAATTTAATTTTTTGGCTAATAATTTGCCTATATCAGATTTACCTACACAAGCTGGACCCCATAATAATATTTTCATTTTTACCTCCTAATTTTTTAAAGCTGTTATAGGAACAACATAAACACCATCTTCTCTTATATAAGCAGCATTAGACATACCGCAAATAACACATAAAACACTAGGTTCATGACCCCCTACTTCTTTAATTCTATCTCTAATTGTAATTAAATTTTTAGCGGCATCTTCTATTTCATTAACGCCCAACTTTATTTCAAAACAACACCAATCACCATTTTCTAATTCAATAACATGATCGACTTCTTTATTATTATAATCTTGATAATGATAATTATTAGCATTAAAAGAATCAGCATATATTTTTAAATCTCTTTCAACCATTGCTTCAAACAAAAAGCCAAAAGTATTTAAATCATCTAATAACTTTTCTTCAGTTAAATTTAATAATGCACAGGCTAAAGATGGGTCGACAAAATGCCTTTTTTGGGCTTGCCTAACTCTTATTCTTGATCGTACATTTGGACTAAACGGCTCATCATTATCAAGCAAATACAGTCTATCTAAAACATCTAAATATTCTGTTACAGTATCAATATTAATATCTTCACTATCATACTCTTTAATATCTTCCTTTAAAATTTTATTAGTAACTGTTGTACTTTCATTCCGAGCTAAAGATTTAAGTAGCAATCGAACTTTGCGTTTGTTACGTTTTTTTCCATCTAATCTATATAAATCATCATCAATAATTAATTTAATATATTCTTTTAAGGCATGACTAGCTTCCTTTGATGTATAATTAATAAATCCTGGAAAACCTCCTCTTATAACTAAATGAATTAAATCTTTTAATTTTACATCACCTGTAGAAATCGCAATTTTTTTGCCTTCACAAATATCTTGCAAAGATACTTTACCACTTGAGTCACCAGATTCATATAAAGACATCGGCCGAAGATGAATCTTACCAAATCTTCCTGCACCACTATGGCTAATATTTTCTCTTCTAGGAGTAGAAGAACCTGTCAGTATATATTGACCTTTTAATCCAGATTTATCAACATCAATACGTATTTCATCCCACAAATTTGTTGCTTCTTGCCATTCATCAATTAAGCGAGGATTATCACCTTGCAAAATACTTTCTGGAGAAATCTTAGCAAGTTGAATTATATTAGAAGTTTCACCAGTAGTATTATGAAGTAAGATTTCACTGTTTGCCCGTGATCTCCCTAACCAAGTTTTACCACAATATTTAGCACCCTCAATACATACAGCTCCAAATAATTTTAAGTATTCATCAAGTTTATCCTCAACTATTCTTTTTTTATAATTAGTATTTTCCATAAACATGTCTCCCAACTAATTATAGTATACTAAAATTATAAGCTTTTTACAAGCATAATCCGAAAAATTTTACAAGTTCAATCCGTATAATTCTAATATTTCAATCCGAACAATTTGATATTTTCATTCCGAAAGATTTAGCATTATCTAGATCTCCATTTACTTTTTTTAATTTTTATTGAAGATTTTAAATAAGCTACTGGCCAAACCTCATTCGCAAGACCACAGGGAAAATTGTAAAAACTAGCGGAAGAACCATTAAAACATAGTGTATAGTTATCTGGAGTTGGGGTTATTGTCCAAGAATTATTATTTGTAGTTAACCAATCATTTTTACTACAATTGTAATTACTATATTCATTAATACCTTTTCCTAAGCACGTTGTTCTTATATCTCCACCTACTGCGTATCCGTAGTCACTTGGATACATTAAGCCTATATAACCATCCCACGTTGTTGTTCTTGGCACTGTGTCATTACACCAGTTGCCTTCAGTATTTTTACACAATTCCTTTCCACTATAAATGCTTCTTTCTCCTTCATATATTTTTTTGGATGTTATATTATTTAGATCATATTTTTCACCTATAGTTCCTGTATTCCATCTTACTTTGGCTATTTTTTCTTTTGCTTCTTCACTTATTCCACTACTTGTAAAGTCACATGGTGTATTGATTTCATTCAATCCATTATAACAATTTCCATTTGTATGAAACCAATATAAACTATTACCTATACTTGGTATAGTATTATATATTGGTGGATTTAACAATTTCATTAAATCAGCTTCGCTCCATTCATTTACTCCATATCCATTATTTATTCCTTCTGCACTACTATCCCAACTATAACTTCCTATACTTACGGATCTTATTATTTTTACTAAACTCTCTTGTTGTCCGCCATTATCTAAATTTGTTATGTTATTCATGACTCCTATTATTCGCCATAATATTGGATTTCCATTAATATCTCTATCACCTATGTCTATATAATTATTTGAATTTACACCAATATATCTTAAATTGTTATCTTCAGTTCCTAATTCACCTAAAATTTCTTTCCCGTCATATGCTAAATTTGTTGGATCAATTTTAGCTAATTCTGTAATATAATTAACAGCAATATCTGGATCATATTCTTTAAAATATAAACTACATTTTGTTTTAACACTATTTAATCCTTTTACTAATGGAGCCCATTCTTCTTTATCCCATATTATACTTGCTCCATTGTCACATGAAGCATAATCAAATTCTAATTTTTCAGGATTATCTTTCTGAGGCATTTCTTCTAATTCTTTATCTCCTTTATAAAACACAAAATAAACATCACTATTACCAAAATAATCTACTTTTCCATTCATTATAGGAAATTCTGCACTCTCAGTAAAACTTGCAAAAGTTTTATAAAGAAGAAATGATACACTTATTAAAACTACTACTCCTAAACTTATTAGTACTATTTTTCTTCTTTTAACATTTTTATCAACATATTTTTCTAGCTTCATTTCACCACTCTATTCTTAGAGTAATTATAAACCTTTACCTTATGTATACATTTTAGTTATGTATACATTTTTAAAAAAAGCCCGTATTTAAAGGCTTTTTTAGTTAATTT
>CANQSO010000043.1 GCA_947626535.1 uncultured Bacilli bacterium
TCAAGAGAAGGCTTACTTACAATGCTTGCTGCTGGTATGATGGAGCATGTAAGAAATTTATCTATTGCATTAAATCTATATGCTGAAGGTAAAGAAGAATAAGGAAAGGATGATTAAAAATGGCTAAAATTAAAACTGAAGATTTTATAGCTTCATTAAAAGAAATGACTATTCTTGAAGTAAAAGAATTAGTAGATGCAATGAAAGAAGAATTTGGAGTTGATCCTAGTGCTGTAGCAGTTGCTGCTGCTCCTGCTGCTGGTGCAGAAGCTACGGAAGACGTTAATAAAACTGTAGTATTAAAGAGTGCTGGTGGAAATAAGATTCAAGTAATTAAATTATTAAAAGAAATTACTGGATTAGGATTAGTTGAAGCTAAAGCATTAGCTGATAATGGTGGAAATGTTAAAGAAAACGTTCCTGCTGAAGAAGCTAATCAATTAAAAGCTCAATTAGAAGAAGCTGGCGCTGAAGTAGAATTAGCTTAATCTTTGAAAACTAGAGAAATCTAGTTTTTTTAATTTGCGAAATATGATAATATAAGTATAGAATAAAATATGGTGATGATATGAAAGATAAGAAGATTGGTAGTGTATTAAAGACTGAATCAAAAGTAATAGCGTATGTAGTAATATGTTTAGTAATAATAGTCTTAGGAATAAGTTATGCCTTATTTTTTGAAGTAAAAGGGAATGAAAAAAATCAAATAGTAAAAGCAGGAACATTAGAGTTTACATATGCAAATGGTTCACAGATAACAAATGCAACTAATAGTGATTGTTTTATCCCAATGAATAATGAAGAAGCATTAAGACATAGTGAATGTGAATATAAAATAAGTATAAGAAATGCAGGAACATTACCAGGAAATTATAGTATTAATTTAAGCAATGTAAGTGTTGAAAATCCTATAGCTTTAAATAAATTAAAAGTAATCTTAAAGAAAGAAGGACAAGTAGTTTCTGATTATCCTAAAGAAGGAACAACAACATCATTAGTAACAAATGAAAAGATAGAAGCTGGAAAAGTTATAAACTATAGTGTACAAGTATATGTTGATAAGAGTTTAGCAGAAGCACTTGATGATGAGAAAAATATCTCATTAAAAATCAATGGAGATGCAGTAGTAAATAGTGAAGAAATAAACCCAGATAGTAGTATATTGGCAACTAATTTTATAACTGAGTTAGCTAAAATTGATACAACAAATTTAACAAAAGATGGAACAAAAGATGATAATATAAGATATGTTGGGGCAAGTCCAAATAATTATATCGATATAGGAGATAGAACTAAAAGTGGAGAAAAAATCTTATGGCGAGTAATAGGGGTAATGAATCATATAAATTCAATTGAACCATTAGAAGAAGATAGTACTTTACTTAAAATAATTAGAGCAGATAGTATTGGAGATTTAAGTTGGGATGTATCCGCGAGTAATATAAATAATGGTAATGGAGTAAATGAGTGGAGTCAAGCTGACTTAATGAAGCTTTTAAATCCGGGATATAATGATAATCAAGATATAGATAATGAAGGTGGATTAATAACAGTCAATAACAGTTTATATTGGAATAATAGTAGTGGTAATTGTTATAACAATGATTATAATGCATATACAACATGTGATTTTAGCGTTACAGGAATAAGTGAAGAAGCAAAGAATAAAATAGCCAAAGTAAGATGGAATACAGGTTCATTTGCAACTAGAAATGGTGGTGAATGGTTGCCGTTAAATACATATAATGCTGAGAGAAGTAATCATGATGGTAAAGAACAGTGTATTGGTAAGGGTTATCCTCTTTGCAATGATGAAGTAGAAAGAACTACAACATGGGATGGCTATATAGGATTAATATATCCAAGTGATTATGGTTTAGCGGTTGAACTAGGAAAAAGAAATTTATGTTTTAGCAAAACATTAGTTGATTGGAATCAAGATGATTGTTATGCTTCAAGTTGGTTACATTTTGGTACTACTCATTATACATTAACTCCCATAACTGGAGAAGAATGGGCAGAGGGTATATTTTTAATTAAAAGTGATGGAGGCTTAGCTGCTCAAAGATTAAGCGTTGGATTTCCAACTAGGCCAGTTGTTTATTTAAAATCATCAACAAGAATATTACCAAATTCTAATTCAAAAATTGAATATGGAAGTAAGGAAAATCCATTTATCTTAAAGTAAATATAGAAAAAAGACTAGACTAATTAGTTTTTTTAATTTATAAAATGTGTTAATATAAATATAGAATAAAATATGGTGATAGTATGAAGGATAAAAAAGTTGGTAATGTATTAAAAACAGAAACAAAAGTAATAGCATATGTTGTAATATGTTTAGTAATAATAGTCTTAGGAATAAGTTATGCCTTATTTTTTGAAGTAAAAGGGAATGAAAAAAATCAAATAGTAAAAGCAGGAACATTAGAGTTTACATATGCAAATGGTTCACAGATAACAAATGCAACTAATAGTGATTGTTTTATCCCAATGAATAATGAAGAAGCATTAAGACATAGTGAATGTGAATATAAAATAAGTATAAGAAATGCAGGAACATTACCAGGAAATTATAGTATTAATTTAAGCAATGTAAGTGTTGAAAATCCTATAGCTTTAAATAAATTAAAAGTAATCTTAAAAAAAGAAGGACAAGTGGTAGCTGGATATCCCAAAGAAGGAACAACAACATCATTGGTTTTAAATGAAAAAATTGAAGCTGGAAGTGTTATAAATTATAGTGTACAAGTATATGTAGATGTTGATAATGAATTATTAAATGCAGAAGATGATGAAAAAAATATCTCATTAAAAATAAATGGAGAAGCAGTAGTAAATAGTGAAGAAATAAATCCTACAGATAAAACGATAGCAACTAATTTTATAACTGAGTTAGCTAAAAGTGATACAACAAATCTAATGAAGGATGGAACAAAGGATAATAATATAAGATATGTTGGAGGAAGTCCAAATAATTATATCGATATAGGAGATAGAACTAAAAGTGGAGAAAAAATCTTATGGCGAGTAATAGGGGTAATGAATAATATAAATTCAATTGAACCATTAGAAGAAAACAGTACTTTACTTAAAATAATAAGAGCAGATAGTATAGGAGAATATAGTTGGGATGTAACAGATAAAAATATTAATAGTGGTAATGGTGTAAATGAGTGGAGTCAAGCAGATTTAATGAAGCTCTTAAATCCAGGATATGATGATAATCAAGATATAAATAGTGAAGGTGGATTAATAACAGTAAATAATAGTTTATATTGGAATAATAGTAGTGGTAATTGTTATAATAACGATGGAAATGTTTATGAAGAATGTGATTTTAGTGATAAAGGAATAAGCGATGAAGCTAAAAATAAAATTGCTAAAGTAACGTGGTACACTGGAACTTTTGAAAGCAGAACTAATACAGAATGGATGGCAATTAATGCATATGAAGCCGAACGAAGCAAACATCATGGTAAACAATTATGTATGGGATTAAATAGTGATCTCTGTACTGATAATGTGCCAAGAACCACAACATGGGATGGATATATAGGATTAATGTATCCATCAGATTATGGTTTTGCTGTGGGTGGAAGTGTTAGAAGTAGTTGTTTAGAAAAATCTATGAATGTGTTTTTTGAAAATGATTGCTTTGGAAATAGCTGGATATTTAATAAATCAGATATTTGGACTATTTCACCAATAATTGGTCCTACTCAAGCTGATGGAGGATTTATGATTAGATATTCTGGTTCTTTAGTTCCTTCAAGATTAAGTCTTAAATTTACAGTAACTCCAACTGCTTATTTAAAATCATCAACAAGAATATTACCAAATCCTAATTTAAATCTAGAATATGGAAGTAAAGAAAATCCATTTGTCATACAATAAACTAGTGAAATCTAGTTTTTTTAGTTTTTAAAATATGATAATATAAATATAGAATAAAATATGGTGATAGTATGAAGGATAAAAAAGTTGGTGCTGTATTAAAGACTGAATCAAAAGTAATAGCGTATGTAGTAATATGTTTAGTAATAATAGTGTTAGGAATAAGTTATGCTTTATTTTTTGAAGTAAAGGGGAATGAAAAGAATCAAATAGTAAAAGCAGGGACATTAGAGTTTACATATACAAATGGAAGTCAAATAACAAATGCAAGTAATAGTATTTGTTTCGCACCGATGAGTAATGAAGAAGCATTAAGACATAGTGAATGTGAATATAAAATAAGTATAAGAAATGCTGGAACTTTACCAGGAAATTATAGTATTAATTTAAATAGTGTAAATGTTGAAAATCCTATAGCTTTAAATAAATTAAAAATAGTCTTAAAAAAAGAAGGACAAGTAGTAGCTGGATATCCCAAAGAAGGAACAACAACATCATTAGTAACAAATGATAAGATAGAAGCAGGAAGTGTTATAAATTATAGTATTCAAGTATATGTTGATAAGAGTTTAGCAGAAGCACTTGATGATGAAAAAAATATCTCATTAAAGATTAATGGAGATGCTGTAGTAAATAGCGAAGAAATAAATCCTACAGATAAATTTTTATTAACTAATTATATTAATGAATTAGCTAAAACAGATAAAATTAATTTAATATATGATGAGACAAAAGATGAAAACTTAAGATATGTTGGAGGAAGTCCAAATAATTATATTGATATTGGTGATAGGGATAGTAATGGTAATCCAATATTATGGCGAATAGTAGGGATTATGAATAATGTTATTAGTTTTGATAATGAAGAAAAACAAGAAAGTTTAGTGAAAATCATAAGAGCTAATAACATTGGAAAATTATGTTATGATGTTTCTGATTCAAACGTTAATAATGGTTGGGGAGTAAATGAGTGGGGAGATGCTGACTTAATGAAATTGTTAAACCCCAAAGAAGTATATAATAATGAAGAATTAACAGTAAATAATAGTTTATATTGGAATAAACAGAAAGGTAATTGTTATACTTCTTTAAATAATGTATATACACCATGTGATTTTACTAGTAGTGGATTAAGTAAAGAAGCCAAGAACAAAATAGTAAAAGTAAGGTGGAATACAGGTACTGATCCTAAATCAGATGATAATAGTATAACAACTGCTAATTTCTTTTATGAAGCAGAGCGAAGTAATTATGATGGTAAACAATTATGTGCATCTAATAAGGGTGAATGGTGTAATGATGAAGTGCCAAGAACAACAATATGGGATGGCTATATAGGCTTAATCTATCCAAGTGATTATGGCTTTGCAGTAAGTACCAATTTAAGAAATACATGTTTAAAAAAAAGTTTATATACATATGATACTGATAATTGTTCAAAAGAAAATTGGTTATATAGTGATATTCATCATTATTATTTTATATCACCAACTGCTTTACCTGATATAGCACGAAATGTTTTAGTTGTTAGAGTAGAAGGTCGCATTGGAGGAAGTGATACAAAAGCACTTCAATTAGTTTTTCCATCAGCATATTTAAAATCATCAACAAGAATATTACCAAATCCTAACTCAAATTTAGAATATGGAAGTAAAGAAAATCCATTTGTCATACAATAAACTGGAGAAATCTAGTTTTTTTAATTTATAAAATATGGTAATATAAATATAGAATAAAATATGGTGATAGTATGAAGGATAAAAAAGTTGGTGCTGTATTAAAGACTGAATCAAAAGTAATAGCGTATGTCGTAATATGTTTAGTAATAATTGTCTTAGGAATAAGTTATGCCTTATTTTTTGAAGTAAAAGGAAATGAAAAGAATCAAATAGTAAAAGCAGGAACATTAGAGTTTACATATACAAATGGAAGTCAAATAACAAATGCAAGTAATAGTATTTGTTTCACGCCCATGAGTGATGAAGAAGCATTAAGACATAGTGAATGTGAGTATAAAATAAGTATAAGAAATTCTGGAACTTTACCAGGAAATTATAGTATTAATTTAAGTAGTGTAAATGTTGAAAATCCTATAGCTTTAAATAAATTAAAAATCATCTTAAAAAAAGAAGGACAAGTGGTAGCTGATTATCCTAAAGAAGGGACAACAACATCATTAGTAACAAATGAAAAGATAGAAGCAGGAAGTGTTATAAATTATAGTGTTCAAGTATATGTAGATGCTGATAATGAATTATTAAATGCCGATGATGATGAAAAAAATATCTCATTAAAAATCAATGGAGATGCAGTAGTAAATGAAGGAGAAATAAATCCTATAGATAAATCTTTATTAACTAATTATATTAATGAATTAGCTAAAAGTGATACAACAAATTTAATGAAAGATGGAACAACTGAAAATAATTTAAGATATGTTGGAGGAAGTCCAAATAATTATATAAATATTGGTGATAAAGATAGTAATGGAAATCCAATATTATGGCGAATCATTGGAGTTATGAACAATATAACTAATTTAGATACTGGTAAAGAAGAAAGTTTAGTAAAAATAGTAAGAGCAGAAAGTATAGGAAGTTATACTTGGGATAGTAGTGCTCCAACAATAAATAGTGGATATGGAGTAAATGAGTGGAGCGATTCTGATATAATGAAACTATTAAATCCGAGTACCATATATAATGGAACCCCAGTTTTAGGAGAAAGTTTATATTGGAATCATGGAAAAGGAAGCTGCTATGATGGTGATAATGAACTTTATAAAGATTGTGATTTTACAACAAATGGAATAAGTGATGAAGCCAAGAATAAAATAGCCAAAGTAAGATGGAATACGGGAACACCAAGTGAATCACATTCTGTTAGTAGAATACAAGTAAAATATATGTATGATGGAGAAAGAAGCAATCATAATGGAAAACAACTATGTGAAGAAATTGGTGGTGGAGATGAATGTAATGATAATGTAGAAAGAAAAACAACATGGGATGGATACCTTGCCTTATTATATCCATCAGATTATGGTTATGCTTTAGGTGGAAATAACAGAGCAACTTGTTTTGAAAAAAGCATGTTTGATTTTAAAAATGAACCTTGTAATACCAATAACTGGCTAATACCTACTAGTACTGTGTGGACTTTAACAGCTTTGCCTGAAACTAAATCCTCAGATCGAGCTTATCGTATTTATGCTGATGGTGAAGTAAATGATAATCGAGTACGTTTGGCATTTCATATTATTCCTGTTGCCTATCTTAAAGTTGATTCTAAAATATTGCTAAATCAAGATTCTATGAAAGAATATGGAAGTAAAGAAAATCCCTTTGTGTTACAATAGACAATTTAAAAAAATAATGATACAATATTTATAATATTATTGAAAGGATGTTGTTTATGGAATTTATTAAAAAGTATCTTGTTAAAATAATTATTTTTGTGATTTTTGTATCTTGGGTAAGTTTAATACTTATTGATTATTTTAGAGCTAAAGATATGAAAAAACCATTAATATGTTTATCAGAAAAAAATGAAAAAAAATATAATGGAGAATATTATGAATGTACTAGTTTAGGATATAAATACTTTGAATTTAAAAAACCAGATGATACTACTGATTATGGATTTAGAGCAATTTTTTCAGTTGATCCGATAGAGAAGGAGTATGGTAATGAATAATCATGGTTGGGGGTTGCAAGAAATGATTATTCTATGTTGTATATTAATTGGTTTTTTACTTTTAGTAGTAATACTTGTTAATCAATTATATTCTGGAATAGAACAAATGGAATATGATAATAGCGAAAAATATGGTTATTCTTATAAAGAAATTGAAAACAATTTAGAAAATGCTGCTAGAAAGTATTATCAAAAAAATAAATCTATGGTTATGATTACAAGTGAAGAATTATTATTAGAAGATTATATTACAAGTAGTAAATTAACTCCTTTAAATAGTAGTGAACCTTGTATTGGGTATGTTAATATATCTGAAAATAAAAATTTTGAAACTTATATAAGTTGTGAAGAATATGAGACAGAAGGTTATTAATTATGGATTTAAAAAAAATGAGAATGATTAGTTATGTATGGGGTTTTTTACTTTTTTTATTAGTTGCGGGTTTAACTGCTATTGGATTTATATATAAAAATAAAACGGAAAAATATGTTAAATTAGAAAATAAATTAGAAGAAAATATTAAAGCATATGTTGATGAAAAATTTATATATCCTGAAGATGGTAAAAATGTTAAAATAACATATCAAGAATTAAAAAGTAATGATGCTATAGATAATTTAAATATTGATGATGAAGAATGTGATGGTTATGGAATAGTTTTACATGATGGAAGTACTTTTAAATATCAAACATATATAAAATGTAATGATTATAAGACAAAAAATTATGATAAAAATTTATCTTAATTTTTTTTGATATAAGATATAAATATGTGTTAAAATTAGATAAAGATAGAAGGTGCTAAATAATATGAAAAAAATATATAGAGTATTAATGTTAATCATAATAGCATCTTTAATATTTGTATTAAGTACAACATATGGATATTGGGAAACAAAAGTAGAACAAAATGAAAGTAGTTATATAAAAAGTTTATGTATGGATGTAAGCATTATAAATGAAGAAAATGATATATTATTAGAAAATGCCCAACCAATAGAAGATAGTAAAGGATTAAGTTTACAACCATATAAATTCACAATCAAAAATAATTGTAAAACAACAGCTAAATATAATATAAATTTTGAGTTATTAACAGGAACAACATTAAGTGATAAATATGTAGCAATAAGTTTAAATGGCAAGAAAAATGGGATCTTAAATGAACTAGATAAGACAAATACAACAATTGAAAATGCTTTAAATGAAGAAGCAGGATATAGCCTAGAAGAAGGAACATTAGATGGAGGAGAAGAAAAAAGTTTTGAACTAAGAATATGGATGGATGAAAGTGTAACAGTAGAAGATGCTGATTCCATGAATAAAACATTAAAAGGTAAAATAACTTTAATAGCAGATTATATACCACAATTAGTATTAAGAAATACTTTAGAAGAATGGGGAAGTACAGATACCATAAAGATTCATGGCTATAGTAGTTATCATAAAATAGTAGCATACAGTGTAACAAAAGAAGAAGGACAATATAATTGGGAAAGTATTGAAGGAAAAAAAGAGATAGAAGAAGAAAAAGAAGTAAAAGAAAGTGGAAAATATTATGTAAGTATCAAAGATGAAGTAGGTGGAGTTTCAACCAAAGAAATAATAATAGATAAGATAGATGATAAACTACCAGAAATATTAGAATTAAATATAGATAAAACATGGGGAACAAGAAAAGAAATAAAAGTCTTAGCAATAGATAGAGAAAGTGGAATAGTAGGATATCAAATAACCAAGAGTTTTGAACCAGAAAAAGATTGGAACGAAATAGAAGCAACAAATGAAATCCAAACATTTACAAAAGAAATAAGTGAAAATGGCGAATGGTATGTACATATCAAAGATAAAGTAGGAAATATAAAAACAGAAAGTATTAATGTCGATAATATAGATACAGAAGGTCCAACAATAAGTATTGAAAATAATTATAATGATATATGGACAAAAGATAATGTAAATGTCATATTAAATATTAATGAAACAGGAAGTGGAATAGATTACTGCGAAGAAAGTACAGATGATAGTGAATATACAAAAATCGAACAAGAAATAACAGATAATAAAGTAACTTTAACCTATACAGGAAATCATAATGAAACAAGATATTATAGATGCTATGATAAAGTAGGAAATGTTAGTAATAAAGAAAATACAACATTAAAAATAGATCAAACATTACCAACAATCGAAAAAGTAGAAAAAGATGAAAATAATTATACAAATGGCAAAGTAAAAGTAACAATAACAGCTCATGATGATGTTGGATTAGATGCAAATCCATATACCTTTGATGGAGAAGTATGGCAAGAAGAAAATGAAAAAGAATACCAAAAGAATGATGAAAACATCATCATAAAGGTAAAAGACCATGTCGGAAACATAGCTACATATGAAGGAGAAATCAAAGTAGATAATATCGATACAGAAGGACCAACAATAAGTATCGAAAATAATTATGATAATATATGGACAAATAATGATGTATCAGTTGTATTAAACTTAAGTGATAATTTAAGTGGAATAGATTATTGTGAAGAAAGTACAGATGATAGTGAATACACAAGAATAGATAAAGAGATAATAGAAAATACAATAACCCTAAAATATAATGAAGATAAAAATGAAGTAAGATACTTTAAATGTTATGATAAAGTAGGAAATGAAAGTAATAAAGAATTTACAACATTAAAAATAGATAAAACAAATCCAACAATTGAAAGTGTAACAAAAAGTATAGATACTATGACTAATCAAAGTGTAACAGTAACCATAAATGCAAGTGATGATATTGATTTAGATAGTAAACCATATAGTTTTGATGGAGGATTATCTTGGATAGCAGAAAATCATAAAGAATATCAATATAATGATACAAATATAAATATAGAGGTAAAAGACCATGTAGGAAATATAACCACATATGATAAAGAAATAAAAGTAGATAATATTGATAAACAAGGACCAACAATAGAGAAAGTAGAAAAAATACCAGAAAATGAATGGACAAACACATCAGTAACAATAAAAGTAACAGCAAGTGATGATGTTAAACTAGCTAAAGAAGCATATAGTTTTGATGATGGATTACATTATCAAGAAAGTAATGAAATGACATATCAAAATAATAAAAGTGGAATCAAAATCAAAGTTAAAGATGATGTAGGAAATGAGACGAGTTATGATGAAGAGATAAATATCACCAATATCGACCATACAGAACCAAGTATAAGTGGAGTAAGTAAAAGTGAAAGTAATTGGACAAGTGGAAGTGTAACATTAACAATAAATGGAGC
>CANQSO010000044.1 GCA_947626535.1 uncultured Bacilli bacterium
AAAAAACTCTCAACCCCTCATAAATAGGGGCATTGAGAGTTTTTGCCTTTTTAAAACTGTCAAACGTGAGATTATAGAATAGCACATTTTTTATTAAAAGAAAATAGCATTTCTTCATTATAAATGCTATAATATTTATAGATTATAACGCTAGGGGGAAACTTTTATGTTTGCAAGTAATGATAAAATTGTGTTAAGTCTCGTAAATATTAAAAACTTTAATAATGTTTATTTAGATTGTTCTTATACTTTACCAGAAGAAATTCCAAAAGATATTTTAAATAATATAGGTTCTATTGATGTTTTTGAATATCATGAAGGAGTTATTAATAATGGTTTTATTGCTTTTAGTATATATGTAGGCGAAAAAGGTACTTTAGATGAACTAATAACAAGTAATAAAAAAATTTTAATTAAAGATAATATTAAAATAGAAGATTTAAACAAACCAATTCTTTATCGAATTAAAGACAATAAAATTATCATTATGAATGAATTAAAAGATAATGATATTGTAGTTAATAATCAAGAAGAATTAAAACAAATCATTACTAAATTATCAACAGAATTTACTAATTTAAAAAATACTATAAAGCGAATTAGAACTATAAACTAATTAGCTTTTTTAAAATAATAATTTTTCTTACTATAATCTTTAGATAAAGATCTAAACTTTTCATTTAAAGGAGCATTTTCATCAATACTCAACTTTGACTTAATATCTTCTCTTTCTAAACTTCTAAGTAAACTATCAATAACATAATTATAATAATTAACATTATTATCAACAATATTATTTAAATTATTTAATTTATAACTACTTATTGAATAAGAATATGAACGATAAGAATCATTATAAACAAAAGCTACACCTTTAAAATTATTATTTTTATATATTGGAAACACATTATTAATTAATTTATTAAATAAAACTATTTCTGGAATCGTAATTATAACTTCTTTAATTTCTTCTTTATTTAAATTTAATTTAATAAGATATTCTTTAATATTTAATAAAGATTCTTTATTAAAATCAATACTATTATTTTTTACTAATAAATCATAAAAAGAATCTTTTAAAATATCTTTAACAATTCTTCTAACAAGATTATTATATTCTTCAAGATTAATATTAAAAACAATTTTAAAATTATTATATAATTCTTTTAAATTTTGATTTAAATAATTAATAAAATCTTTATTTTCCATAGCTTTCCTCCTTATTCATCTTAAGAACTTTTCTTATTTCTTCAATATTTAATTTAATTGTTTCCGAAACAACTAATTTAACTTTATCAGGAATCATAACTTTAATTTTATTTTCAATTTTTTTATAAATTTTATTAATATTTTCTTCTGTTAATTTATTAATAATATTTAATATTTCTTCATTTATTTCTCTTGAAGATTCATTAATAAACTCATTTATCATAACAATATTATTATTTTTTAAACTAATATCTTCAGGCTCTACTTTTAAAGATGATCTTTCATGATTTATTGATGCTTTTAATCTTTTTTCAATATTTTCTTTTTTCTTAATATGAATATTACTAGATTTTAAACTTTCTATATATGAAACTATCGTATCAAAAGCTTTACTTCGATTTAAATTACATAAATTTGAATTATCATAAATAGGAGATAAAGAAATAAACTTCATCTGTTGATTAACAATAAGTCCCCAATTATCACTATGGCGATCTCCTTGGCTTGTTATTATATCATAAAGAAATAAATTTACTAGTTTTTTTATAATAATATTGGAATTTTCGTGATTATAATTATTTAATTTACAATATATATCCACAACTGCCCATAGATCAAATAAATTGTTAGCTTTAATTATTCCATTAGACATTTCCGTAAAATTTTCTTCATACATTTCATTTAATTCATCCATTATTATTTTAAATTCCTCTAAATAATAATTAAGTAAACTATCGTCAAAATTATCTATATCTTTTATATTAATTTCTTCTAAAACTTTAGAATTTATTAAAGAATTTTTATATAATTTCATTAATTCTTTTAAAATAATCTTAGGTTCTTTATTTCTGCATACTATTTCTTTATACGTTTTACATATAGCTTTTAAAGGACATATATACTTTTGATATACTTCATTAATAACTTCAGTTCCAGATATTAATTCAAATCCAGCATCTTCATTAACAAAATTTTTAGTTATAACCCCCTTTTTACCATTAAAAAGCGCTAAATCATAAGAAGCACATGATATATTAAGAAAACTAGCTAATTCACTAGCTATTAATTCAGCATAATCTTCATAAGTATTATTATATATTTCTTTAAATAAATATTCATAATTATTAAACCAAAATTTATTTCTAGCGCCAATAGTTTCCTCTTCATCTACTATAATTAAATTATTTTTAATACCTTCACTAATATTAATCCGACCATTAACTCTTAATTGTTCAAAATTCATAATTAACTCCTCTACTGTAATTAAATTATATCAAAAATAAGTTAAAATGTTAGACATTTAATAATAATTTTAGTAAAATTATTTAAAAGGAGTTATATATGAAAAATATAAGAAAATTAATAATATTATTATTTATGGTAATTATAGTATCAGGTTGTGTTAAAGTTGAAACTAACATGAAAATATCAATGACTAAAAAAATGGATTTTGAAATTATTATGGCTTTAGACAAAGATATGCTAAAAGATGAAGATATTTATAAAGATGAATTATTAGATGATAAACAAAAAGAAGAATTAAGAAATAAAGGTTTTGAAATAACAAAATATAATGATAATAATCAAATTGGTAATATAATTACTAAAAAATTTGATAGTATCGATTATTTAAGTTCGACCGAAGACATTAACTATGATTTAAATAGTGTTATTAGTGATCCTTTATCAACAGCATATATTTTTAAAGTTGAAAAAGGCTTTTTAAAAAACACTTATACTGCTAAATATGATTTAAATAATCTTGATTTAAACGTCCCAAATAATTTTGACATATTTGATTTAACTTTTAAAGTAACCTTGCCATATAAAGCATTAGAAAATAATGCTACAAGTATTAATCAAAATGGCAAACAATTAATATGGGATATGTCTAAAACTAATGACCTAATTGAATTTAAATTTAACATTTATAATATAAAAAATGTTATAGCTATCATTTTAGTAATTTTAATAATAATATTATTTATAATTAATAGAATATTAACCTTTATATCCAAAGATAAAAAACAAAGCAATAATCCCAAAAAGAGTAAAAAAAATAAAGAAACACGTAGATTTATAATGGTTGATAATAGTTCCAATTAAATTTTTAAAACATAAACTACATTAGGTGATGTTATGTTAATAAGTTATACATCAAAAGAAGCCGATCTACTAGCAAGAATAATGCGAGCTGAAGCTTTAGCCGAAGGAGACCTTGGAATGCTTATGGTCGGTAATGTTGTAGTAAATAGAGTTATAGCAAGCTGTTATACATTTAAAGACGTTAATACTTTAACTGATGCAATCTATCAACCAAATCAATTTGTAGGCACAAATAGTTCTCTATTTCAAGCAAGCCCAACAACATTAGAAAAAAATTTAGCTGAAAGAATTTTAAGAGGTGAATATTATTACCCAGCAACTCATGCTTTATGGTTTTACGCACCACCAGCAAATTCATCATGCGGATCTACTTGGTATTCCCAACCTCTAGCAGGAAGATATAAAAATCATTGTTTTTATAAACCAAAAAGTGGCGAATGTAATGAATTATACTAAAAAAATAAGGATATTTAAAACCTTATTTTTATTTTAGAATTAATTACATTTAATATTATTTATAGCCTTAAATTCAAAATCTACTGTTGCATTAATAACATCTTTAGAAACTTTTAATAAATATGCTGTATAATTAGTAGCACAATCACCACAATTATTTCGAGTTACTAAGATATTATTATCATTAATTTTATAATCAGTAGGTACTACATAACTATTAGTACATGAATCATCAGGAATATTTACTAACACATAATTATTATTTTTAAAGTTATCTTCAGTTAAAACACTAGAAGAAAATTTTTGATAATAATCTTCAAAATTAGTAAAGACCATATTATTTTCTTTATGATAATTTTCTTTACTAAAACAAAGTCTTTATTTAAAGTAACATTTTCTTCTTTTTTAAAATACAGCAATAAATATCCCAATTATAATTATTAAAATAGTAACTACTACTATCCTAATAATTTCCGTTTTATTTTTTTCATATCTGTTTACTCTTTATTACTTAATTTTTACTAACTTGAAATAATTCAACTTCAACAGATGTCTCTTGACCAAATAAATCAATATTAACAACTAAACGATTATTTTCTAAATCAATATTAGATACTTCCCCAGACATTCCTTTAAATGGTCCATCAACAATATTAACTTTATCCCCAATAGCCATTTCTGATTCAATATCCATTCTACTTAAGCCCATATTAACTAAAATACGATCAATTTCTTGCGGAAGAAGTGGTGTCGGTTTAGCTCCTTTTCCACTTGAACCAATAAATCCTGTAACCCCAGGAGTATTACGAACAATATACCAAGCTTCATCACTCATAATCATTTCCACTAAAACATAACCTGGAAACATCTTTTTCTTTTTTTCTTTTTTAACACCATCTTTAACTTCAATTTCCGTTGTTTCTGGAACAATTACTCTAAAGATATAATCTTGAAATCCCATTGATTCAGCCCGCATTAATAATTTTTCTTTAACACTTTCTTCATGTCCACTATAAGTGTTAACAACATACCATAATTTTTCCATTATAAAGCCCCCTTTATTACCGATAAAACAAAACTAACTAATTCAAAAAAACCAATCATTAATAACACAATTACAATAGTCGCAACAGTATATTTAAATACTTCTTTTTTATTAGGAAAAACAACTTGTTTCATCTCACTTCTAACTTGTTTAAAATATCCTGGTTGTTTATTCTTTTTTGCTTTCTTTTCTTTTTTACTTTTCTTTTCTTTTACATTCTTCTTCATAATTCACCTCAAATTAAAAAACACTTTCGTGTTTGTTAATGATAATTTATCATAACAAACTCTAAAATACAAGCATTTTAACTTAAATTCTTAAACTTTTCATAATATTTTAAAACTTCTTCTTTTAAAAATGGTTTAAATCCATTCTTTTTTAATTCAATTAAATTAGATAATTCTTTTTCAACTATCTCACTTAATTCTTCACTATAATGCATTCTTTTTTTATGAAATTTATATTCATTACGATCTAATACTCTAAAACTTCCATCAGGAAATACTCTTAAATCTAAATCATAATCAATATATTTAATGGTTCTTCCATCTATTAAATAAGGAGTAGCTATATTACAATAATAAAATAAACCACTATTTTTAAGTTGACCAATTATATTAAACCAGTGATTTTTAAAGAAGAACAAGACAGCTGGTTCATTAGTTCGATAACTACTTCCATCATGTTCAGTTAATTTAGTTTTATCATTAGCAACAATTAAATAATCATCACCAATTTCTAAAACTGTTGCTTCTTCACTAGTTTGTTCTAAATAACCATTATGTTTATAACATTCTATTTTTAATTTGTCGCCAATTTTTATCATAATTTCCTCTTCTCTAATCTCTATTATACAAAAATTTTATTAAAAAAAGAAGTTATTTTAAAACTTCTATCGCTTTATTTAACTGTGTATCTATATAATGTCCTTCTTCATCTTCTTCAAGTTTTACCGCATAATCTGGAAATAATCCTACTTCATCAATACATTCTCCACTAGGAGTATACCATTTAGCAGTTGTATATTTTACCATACTACCATCATCTAATGTTTTAGTTTGTTGAACTTTTCCTTTACCAAAAGTAGATGAGCCAATCAAAATAGCCCCATAACTTTCTTTTAAAGCCGATGCTAAAACTTCACTAGCACTAGCAGTAGAACCATTAATTAAAACAACAATTTTATAATCTCTTTTTTCATCAGTATCATCTTTAAATGTTTGTTTCTTATCTTTTTCTTCTAAAGAATATATAACTTTATCTTTTTCTAAAAACATTGATGCAATCTCACTAGCGCCTGATAAAAAACCTCCTGTATCAGAACGCAAATCAATAATTAATGAATTTATACCTTCACCTTCAACTTCTTCTAAAGCTTTACGAAATTCTACAGCTACTTTATAAGTAAATGTTGGAATTTCTATATAACCAATTTTATTATTATTAACTTCAACAACTTCTCTATTTAATGGTGAATTAATTTCTTCAGCCTTAACTCTAACTTCATGAGTTTCTTCTCCTCTTTTAACAACTAAAACATTCTCATTACCATCTTTATCTATCATATTAGCAATATTTTCATTATCAACATCTTTTCCATTTACTTTAATAATAACATCATCAACTTGTAAATCAACTTTAGATGCTGGAGTATCCGAATATACTTTATAAATACGATTATTATTAATTACTGATATTCCAATCCCTTTATATGTTCCACTAAGTTCTTTTTCTAAACTATAAGTTTCATCTTTATCTAAATAAGTAGAATAATCTTCTCCTAAATAATCAACCATTGCTTCAATAGCAGAATCAAGCATCTTACCCTTATCAATATCTTCATAATAATCTTTATTTAAATTAGCATAAACTTTTAAAAATTCTTTTAAATCTTTATCTTTATTAATATTAACGGCACCATTTTCTAAAACATTATTATTATAAATAATTATCCCAGTTGTTAAACTAGTAGTAATAGCCGTTATTACAATAATAACAATTATTTCTTTAATACTTAAGCCAAACTTATTCTTCATCAAATCATTCCTATTCTTTATTAATCATACCGCATTTAATAAAAAAAAGAAAGTCCCACAACTTTCTTTTGACACTAAAATATTATTGATTATACTCTAAAATTCTAATAAACATTTTAATAAAATGAATATCTAAACCTTTTTTCTTTAATTTTCTTAAATTTATTCTTTTCTTACTAATAGATGCATCACTAAATAAAATGCTTGCTAATTTTTCTTTCATTTTAGTTTCAATAGGTAAATCACTTATAATAGAATCAATTTCTTCATTAATTAAACGTACAGCATCTATTTCAATATTCTTTCCTTTACAATTAATTGTTAATTGACTAGTAGTATTAACATTATTTACTTCTACTACAAAATCATTATCATCAGTATAACTCTTTTTATTAATAACATTACCATCTAAATAAACAATAACATCATCAGCCATTCTAGTATTTCTAAATCTTATTTTATAATTTCTAAAATCCGGTATAATTCCACTCTTTCCTTCTAATGGTCTAATAATAACCGTATAATTATTTTGTAAATAATTATAATCAATAGCTGTTATAATATAATCACCATTTAAATAATTATTACTAATTCCATCATCTTCATATAATTTATAAATATTACTTTTTCCTGGAAAAATATGAATCTCTAAAGTTTTAGGTAAAGATATATCATTTAAATTATCATCTAAAACTTGTAATGGAATTATCGAACCAGATTTAGCAAATACGGGATAATCTTGATCTTTATAAAAAGTTACATATCTTTTATTACCTGGAAACTTTTTACCAGTATTAAATTCATACCACATACCTTCTGGTAAAAATAAATGTTGTATAGCTCGATTCATTATATAATCTTTACGATTTAAAATAGGCGCTACTAAAAGTTCGGTTCCAAAAGTATACTCATTTTTATAACGAGGTTCATCAAATATTTCTGGATTAACATAATATACTGGTTGAATAAGAGGTAATCCCGTTTTATAATATTTATAATTTTCTGAATATAAATAAGGAATTAACTGTTGTCTTAATCTTGTATAATTTTTAACAATACTTCTCGTTCTAACATCCCATAACCATGGTTCTCTTTTATAATATTTACCTTCTTTAGAAGAAAGCCTAAAAATCGGACTAAAACAACCGAACTGAACATATCTTACATACAATTCTGCCTCCTCAATTCCTTGTTCATAACCACCTATATCATGACTCCACCAAGAAATTCCTTTATTAGCTCCTAAAGCTGTATAAAAAGGTAAATTACTTAAAGTATCCCATGAAACCTTATTTTTACCACTTAATAAAATACTATAACGATGCGGTGCAATTAAAGGATTATCACTTACTAAAAAAGGTCTTTTATTTGTATCTAATTTTTCAAATTTAAACTGATAATTAATTAAAGCTCTTTTAGCCTCAATATTAGTTGGCTTAGTATAATCTAACCAAAAAAATTCCACACCTATTTGTTTTAAAGGATTTATTAATGATACAAAATATTCTCTTAAACTATTTGTTTCAAATACATTAAATGGTATAGTATTTTTTAAATTAATTTGTAAATCTCTAGAAATTTTATCATAAGCTTCTTCATGAGGCATTATTCCTTCAGATGGATCTATTTGTAATCCTAAATGTATATTTTTTTCTTTTAAAAAATTAATTAAAGCATTAGGATTAGGTATTAATTTTTTATTAAAAGTAAAACCTGTTTTATATTTTTCAGGATGATTAACATCTTTAAGATGCCAATTATCATCAAGTAATATAACCGATAAAGGTATCTCATATTTATTAAAATTATATACTAACTTTTCAATATCGACACTACTATATTTACCACTTTTATTCCACCATATTCCAAAAGAATACCTAGGTAACATAGTTGGATAACCAGTAAGTAAAAAATAATCTCTTAAACAAAATCCAAAATCTTTACGATACATAAATAAATATTTATCATAATGATAATTAACAGGTAACAAATAACCTTCAGGATTTATAGCCATACTATGAGAATCATCTAAAGACGCAAAACCATCGCCAGAATAAAGACCATTAACATATTCTAAATTATTATTAATAAAACCTCTACCACTAGTTTTAAAATTTCTAACTTCTTTATTATTTGGTGTCCAAGATTTATTAGCATTTAACAAAATAACTTCTAAATTATAACCTTCAAAAGGTTTTTCTTTTAAATACTTTAAACGAAAATACTTTGTTTCTATTTCTAATTTTCGTTCATCTTGTGTTACTTTAATCTCTACTGGCGGAAATAAACGATTAATAACTTGTTCAGTTAAAGCATCAAAAAAAACTCCATTTTGATTATATTCTAAACGAACTAAACGTTCTGTCAAAATAGTAATACGATAAGTATTACCTTGAAAAATCATTTCAGGACGACTTTTAGCTTTTGTATAATCAGGTTTAATATTTGCTCCGTTCATTTTAATACCCCAATTCTTCTATTTAAATAAGTATATCACGAAGTTATAAAATTTGCTATAATCTTATTGGTGATTTTATGTTTTCTTACACTTTAGATAATAAAAGATATCATACTCTAAACTATTATTATAAAAATAAATTTCATAAAAAAGTTTTTAAAGTTAGTTTAAATCCTGGTTTTGGTTGTCCAAATATAAAGAATGGCCATGGTTGTATTTTTTGCTCAAACAATAGTGGAGATTTTGCTGGAATTCCATCAGATGATTTACTAACACAGTTTAAGAAGGTTAAAGAAGTAATGGAAAAGAAATGGCCTAATAGTTATTATATAGCCTATTTTCAAGCAGGTACAAATACATATGCCCCATTAAAAACTTTAAAAGAGTGCTATGAAACCGTTTTAAAAATCGATAATGTTATTGGTTTAAATATTGCTACTAGAAGTGATGCAATTAACAACGATATTTTAGATTATTTAGAAGAACTAAATAAAAGAACTTTTTTAACAGTTGAATTAGGCCTTCAATCAATCCATGAAAAAACTTTAAAATTAATTAATAGAGGACATACCCTACAAAACTTTAAAGACTGTGTTTTAGAATTAAAGAAAAGAAAAATAAATGTAGTTGTTCACATCATAAATGGACTTCCTTTTGAAACCAAAAAAGATATGATCAAAACCGTAAAATATTTAAATGATTTACAAATAGATGGTATAAAAATTCATATGTTACATATTTTAAAAGGAACTCCATTAGAAGAATTTTATGAAAAAGAAAATTTTCATGTCTTAACAAAAGAAGAATATATTGATATTGTTTGTGAACAACTAAGATACTTAAATCAAAAAATTGTTATACATAGAATAACAGGAGATCCTACAAAAGAAGATTTAATTGAACCACAATGGGTATTAAAAAAATTTTGTGTTTTAAATGATATTGACAAAGAAATGAAAAAAAGAGATATTTACCAAGGAGATTTAGTCTAAAACATTAATTGATGTTATTGGAAAACCTTTTAAAATAGTACTTCTAGCTATTTCACTATAACCATTTTTAATTAAATATTGTTCATAATTATTTTTAAAAATATTTAAAGAATCAGCATTATTTTTTCCTTTAGCATAATCACAATAATCAGTAGTACATATTTTGCTAATAGTTGAAGTAATATTTTTTTCTTCTAAAAATTTTAAAAAATTATTACTATTTAAATTAGTAAAATTAATACTATTCTTTTCTAAACCATTAGTAGTATTAATATTTAAAACAACGAACAAAATAATTAAAAAACATATTAAACCAATATTCTTTTTCAAAGTAATCACCTATCAATATTATGAGAAAAAAAAGAAAAAAAAATATGGCATTTTTTACGACCTTTTTTACTTAACTGTGTCTAAGAAAAAACATAGTTAAGTTTTTTTATTATAAGGGAGGTCAAAAATATGAA
>CANQSO010000045.1 GCA_947626535.1 uncultured Bacilli bacterium
TTCTAACAGAAAAGTATCTGCTGGGTCAGCAAAGATTGCTTTAAACATCTTATCATTCTTGGCGTTATAAAACTTATCAACATTCTCCAAAGGTTATCTCACCTCCATTCTAAGAAAGATTACCGGTTTTATCTTTCTACTAATATATTACCTGTAAGGGTATTGATTTCCTTTTTTTGGCAACTTTTATAAACATTTAAAAAAATCTAACTTGTAATTTTACAAATTAGATTTAAAGCTTATTTAATAATTATATTAACAATTTTATTAGGTATATAAATAAATTTAACTATTTCTTTTCCTTCTAAGTATTTCTTAATATTTTCAATATTAAGAACTTTCTCTTTGACACTAGATTCTTCTTCATTAGTATTAACTAATACTTCTCCTCTTAATTTACCATTTACTTGAACCCCAATAGTTATTTTATCATCAATTGTTTTTTCTTCATCGTATTCTGGCCAAGAAGATTCACAGATTGGTGGATAACCGATTTGTTCATTTAATTCTTCGGTAATATGAGGAGCATAAGGATTTAAAAGAGTCAATAATACATGATAATCATCTTTAGTTATTTCATTATGGTCTTGATAAGCATTTGCTAAAATCATTAATGTTGAAATAGCCGTATTATAACTTAAATTTAAGGTATCATTTGTTACTTTTTTAATGCTTTTATGAATCAAAGCTTCTAAGTCACTAGAATAACACTCCTTATCTACAACTTTATCTTTTAAGCGAATAACTTTATCAATAAACCTTCTACATCCTTTAAGAGATTCGGTACTCCATGGGACATCAGCTTGATAATCACCCATAAATACTTCATATACTCTTAAAGTATCAGCGCCATATTCATTAACAATATCATCGGGATTAATAACATTGCCTTTACTTTTACTCATTTTTTCATTATTAGAACCTAAAACCATCCCATGACTTACTCTTGTCCAAATCATTTCCTTTTTAGGAACTAAACCAATATTGTATAAAAATTGAACCCAAAAACGTGCATATAATAAGTGTCTTGCTGTATGTTCCATCCCACCATTATACCAATCGACATGATTCCAGTATTTCATAGCAGACATACTAGCAAATTCTTGGTCATTATGAGCATCCATAAATCTTAAGAAATACCAACTTGAACCAGCCCAGTTAGGCATTGTATCAGTCTCTCTTTTAGCATGGCCACCACATTTTGGACAAGTAGTATTTACCCAATCAGTTATTTTAGCAAGTGGGCTTTCCCCATCATCAGTTGGTTCATATTCAGCAACATCAGGAAGTAATAAAGGCAAATCTTTTTCAGCCATTGGTACCCAACCACAATGTTCACAATAAATCATTGGAATAGGTTCACCCCAGAATCTTTGTCTAGAAAAAATCCAGTCCCTCATTTTGTAATTATTGACAACGCGACCAATACCTTCATTAACTAATTTTTCCGTAATTTTTTCTTTTGCTTCTTCAACAGTTAAACCAGTAAATTCTGCACTATGGATAAGTTTAGCTCCTACACCTAAATATTCATGTTTTTCATATGCTTCTTTAGATGTATCTTTACCGTCAATAACTTGTTTCATTTCTAAATTATGAGCTTTAGCATATTCAAAGTCTCTTTCATCATGACTAGGAACGGCCATAACAGCACCGGTACCATATTCTCCTAAAACAAAATCGCCTAAGAAAACCGGAACTTCTTCTTTAGTAATCGGATGAATAGCTTTAATACCTTTAAGTTCACAACCACTTTTTCCTTTATTTAACTCGGTCCGATCCATATTAGATTTCTTTTTAGTTTCTTCAATATATTCTAAAACTTCTTCTTTATTTAAAACTCTAGGCATTAATTCTTTAATTAATTTCCCATCAGGGGCTATAACAAAGAAAGTAATACCATAAATAGTTTCAATACAAGTAGTAAAGATACTAAACTTACCACCACCTACAATATCAATATCAACTTCAACACCGGTAGATTTACCAATCCAATTAATTTGACCTAATTTAACTTTATTAGCAAAATTAGTATCATCTAAACCTTTTAATAAATCTTCTGCATAACTAGACATTTTAAGCATCCATTGGGATTTTTCTTTTTGAGTAACTGATGTACCGCAACGTTCACAAACTCCACCTGCAGCATCTTCATTAGATAAAACAGTTTTACAATTTGGACACCAATTAACCGGAATCGTATCTTTATAAGCCATCCCATGTTTATAAAATTGTAAGAATTGCCATTGGGTCCATTTATAATATTCAGGGTCTGTTGTCGAAAATTCTCTTGTCCAATCAAATGAAAAACCTAAATTCTTCATTTGACTTTTAAACGTTTTAATATTTTCTTTAACAGCTTCTTTAGGATGAATATGATTTTTGATAGCATAAGCCTCTGCAGGCGCTCCAAAAGCATCCCAACCCATTGGATATAAAACATTATATCCTTGCATTCTCTTCATTCTAGCAATGGCATCTTGAGCAGTATAACTTCTTACATGCCCAACATGAAGCCCACTACCAGAAGGATAAGGAAATTCTACCAACACATAATAAGGAGGTTTAGAATCATTATTTTTAGCCTCAAATGTATGATTTTTATCCCAATAATCTTGCCATTTCTTTTCAATTTCTAAAGTATTCATTTAACATCTTCCTTTCCATAACCTTTTCTAACCAAATATCGACCATATATTTCATATAAAGAATAAATAAGGCCAAACACTAATACAAAACCAATCATAAATTGCCAAATAAAACTTATATCTAACATTGTTATACAAGTAGCAACACTAGATATAATAAAAGCATTTATTAAACTAATCGTTAAAACCATTTTACGAGCCTTAATTTTTCTAGAACTTAATTTAAATCTAATAACTAAATAATCAACTAATTCAATCTTTTTTCTTTTCTTAATCTTTTTAACTGATGAAAAATAATTAATAACAAACACAACTAAAAAGACAATTAGAAAAAATAAAAGATCATAAATGATGTATTCCATATTTACCTCCAAATAAATAAAAGATGATACCAAAGGAGTCTATATAGACGGTACCATCCTTATTTTTACTTATTTTTGATAAAGGAGATTCTCCTATAAGCATCCAAAAGCAAGTTCATAAAATTTCTTTCTTTGTTTACACCAACCACAAAGTCTCTATAAAAGAATATTTTTATTACTACTCTTTTTTCATCGCTTTAATGTATTATATGAAAAATATTAATGTTTTTCAAGTTATTTTATATCATTATTAATTAGCAAACTTCATATATTTTATAAACTATTTAATGACATTATCAATTTTCAATTCTTTAGAAATTGCATCTATACCTTCAAAATATTTATTAATTTTTTTATCTTTAATCAATAATAATGTTCCATCTTTCATTTTTAAATCATTAATTTTAGTAGCTTTAGGATTACTATTTTCACTAACATAATATGGTTTATTAAATACAGTACTTAAATCCAAATAATATATCTTAATTCCTTTAGTACTAAAATTATTATAATATGAGGCATAATTTTTATAATTAGCAGCATTACTACTATTAAAATCATATGCTAAAACATAATAAGAACTATCTTTCTTGCTAAATAAAGTTCCGACACTTATAGCTTCATTATTTATTTCTCCTATAGTATATTCATATTCTTTAATATCAGGTTTAATTAATACTTTACTACCTAAATATACTCCTAAAATAATTAAAACTAGTACTACTAATACAATAAAAAATTTTTGCATTTCTTTTTGTTCTTCTGTTTGATAATTATATTTTCCTTTTTGCATTAAAATCACCAACTTCATTATACAAAAAACAAGTAGGAATTGCAACTTACCTACTTTGTTTTTTAATAACTTTTTCTAATATTTCACAACGGTTTTTTGAAGATTTAATATTATCTAATTCTTTTTCAGTTAATTTTTCAATTGTATATTTTAATCTAAAATTAGTAGATACTGGAAATCCAAATATCTTTTTAGCTTCACTAGAAGTTATAATGGGTACTGTAATATTATTATTAACACTATAAATAAAAAGGGGATTTAAAGTATTAGGATTAATAACAATACCTAATGTATCAATTATGTTATTTTCACATAAAACTTCATTTACAATACACACATAGGAATCTTTCTTTTGATTATTTTTTACTTCATAAAAATCTATTATTGAATCTAATTCTAACTTTTGCCCGTTTGAAACATTATAGATGGTATCTTTATCCGGATTTAATAATACCCATATTTTATTATTACAACAAGATTTCGCACCAATATTATATTTAGTATAAATAATATTAAAATTGCCATTATCATTTCTTTTATAATGAAGAAATACTCTAGGATTATTAATTACAGCATTATCATTATCAATTGTTATTCTATCACGATTTCTATTTATTAATGCAGGTTCTAACATAATTTATTTTCCCTCTTTTCTAATGCTTATTCTAACATAATGAAGAAGAAAAGAGAAGGATTATTTCTCTTTAGCTACAGTTATATCTTCTCCTCTTATACTTTTTCCTATTGATATTAATTCATTAGTTGTTAAATCATTACCCGCTAGATAGTAACTTATATTATCTTTGGTCCAAGTAAGACTATTAGCGCCCAAAGCCCCATAAGTATCATTTACAATTAATGGGTCACCATACACTGGGATTATTTCAAATTCTTCTGTTACACTGGCTTTTTCTTCAACTAATACAAAGTTTTTTTCTCCTCCAAATGTTAAGATTACTCGATTACCATTATCAGTATTTACTTTATCAGAAGTTGATAAATAAGTATTACTAGGAATATATAATGGATACATAATATTTTCTAATAACCCTGTTTCACAACTATCTCCTTCACAATTAGCTTTTTCTTCTTCTTTACAAGTACTTTCTGTACAAGTTTCTTTAGTCTTAGTTGTATCTTCTTTCTTTTCTTCTTTATTTTCTTCTTTAATATATTCTTCTAATTTAAAATCATCTTCACTTAAAGAAGCATCATAACTAATATCTGTAAAAGTAACCTTCATTTTTAATTTATCTTTTTCATCATATACTTCATTCTTCTTTAAATTACCATCTTTATCTAAAGTAACTTTTTGATATTTTAATTCTGAATTATTAGGATAATTTACACTAGATTTTATAACATAATCATTATCTATTTCTTCTAAACTACTATTTTGATCATTTTTTAAATCTTCAGTTATAGCATTTAATAAATAACTTTGACTAGAATTATCGGGCCATTCACTTTGAAATTTAAAACTTTTATTTAAACTTGGTGTTATAACATAAACCGCATCATTATTTTTAAGTAATACTTGTTCATGATTATTAGTTTGATTTACCATTACTACTTTATAAAAATTATCTTTCATATAATCGGCTTCTATACTATAAGTAAATGTTTCTTCATCATCATAAATCTCCATATTTCCTTTTAAACTATAACTTTTAGTATTACTTACTTTATTAGCAAAATCATATATAACATTTTTAGCGTTCTTTTTCCCACACCCCGTTATAAATAAACTAACAACTAATAATAAGATTAAAACTTTTTTCATTAAACCACTTTCCTTTTCTAATTAACTATATTTATAATTATTTAAAATATGAATGTATAATTCTAAAAATATTGTTCATACTACTTTTAGTAAGGAGAGTGTTTATGGAAATTATTTATAAGATATGTTTATTCTTTACAGTTTTAGGTGCTTTAAACTGGGGATTAATCGGTTTATTTGATTTTAATTTAGTTACAACCATTTTTGAGGAAGGCTCTATTATTGTAAAAATAATTTATATTTTAATCGGCTTATGTGGGCTAATTGACATAGGTATGTTCTTTAATCATTTAGATACTAACGAATAAAAAGAATTCGTTCTTTTTTTTACTTGTAATTTAAAAATTATTATTTATAATATACATCTAAAGGAGCAAACGAGATGCAAAATATCAATGATGATTTAATTCTTAAAGACTATACTAAATCATATTTTGAATATATTAATCAATTCCCAGTTTTATCTAAAGATAAATTAATTGAATTATTTAAAAATCATGATTATGAAACGATCTTTTACCATAATTTAAAATTAGTTCCTTATATTGCTAAAAGATATTATAAAAGAAAAGGGATTCTTTCATTTATGGATTTAATTCAAGAAGGTAATATTGGTTTAGGAGAAGCTATTACCCGCTACAAATATGAATTAAATAATGCTTTTTCTACTTATGCTGCCTTTTGGATAGAACAAAAAATTAGTCTAGCTATTGCTACTCAATCTCAAACTATAAGTTATAGTTATGATATGTATTTCAAGATTATTAAAATAACAAAAGCTAAAGAAGAATTACAAAAACTTTTAGGTCGACCTCCAACTAATAAAGAATTATCTTTGAAAACTAATTTTACAGTTAAAAAAATAGAAGAAATATTAAAACATCAAATAAATATTGAAAGTATAAATAATGATTTAAAAGATAATGAACGTTATTTAAAAACCGATATTATTAATGAAGAACAAATTTTAAATAATATATTGTTAGAAAAGATAATTAAAAATGCTAAATTAACTAAAAATGAATTTGAAATTACATATTTAACTTACTTTAAAAATATGCCAACTAAAAAAATAGCCCAAGATTTAAATTATACTAGACAAAATATTGAATATTCTTTAAATAATGCTATAAATAAATTAAAAAATACTGGTAATGAAATCAACAATCCTAAAATTGAAAATTTAAGTGAAATAAATATTTCAGAGTTTTTATATTATTTAAAAATTAATTCTATAAGACAAAATATTATTTTCTTTAAAAATTTTTCTGATAATTTAATAAATAGATTATTTGAATATGCTAATTTAAATAAAATGGAAAAAGAATTTATAACTTTATTATTAGGTATTAATCAATTATATATTTTATCTTATGATGATATAGCTAAAAAATATAATTGTAGTTATGAAGAAGTTCAAAATACTTGTAAAAATGCTTTTCATAAACTAGCCGATTTAATAAAATTACTGTATCCAAAAATAAAAACAAAAAGAGTAAGAAAAAAAATCAGTTATAATTAATTGATTTTTTATTATATTTATTTATTAAATTTCTTAAATTTCTTAAACCATATTTTTCTATATCACTTAAATTTAATAAATCTTCAATTTTAATATCTTTATTTTTTAGATATTTTTTAATATATTTTTTAGCTACTTCTTCATTTATTTTATTAAAAGGTAAAACAACATCTATTCTTCCCATTAATTCTTTAGACAAAATATTATCTAAGGCATTATTTAATGAATTATTAAAACCAATTTTTTCACTAACTTTAATATTACTTGTCATAAATATATAAGTATGGTCAAAACGAATTTTATTTCCTAAACTATCAGTTATAAATCCTTCATCTAAGATTTGTAATAATAAATTTAAAACTTTAGGATGAGCTTTTTCAATTTCATCAAATAAAATAGTTGAATAAGGTTGGTCAATTAAAGAACGAAAGACATAATCTTTACCATAACCAACATAACCACTTGGTGCCCCAATTAGGCGATTAATACTTTCTTCTAAATGATATTCACTCATATCTATCCGAATTAAATTAGTTTTTAGGGTATCACTAATAATTTTAATAGTTTCGGTCTTCCCAACCCCACTTCCGCCAACTAATAAAAAACTAGTTCCTTTTTGTTTATTATATTCCATTGTATCTAATAATTTATTTAAAACTTCATCTTGGCCTAAAATATTATTAAATAAATTTTCTTTTAATTGTTTAAATAATTTATCTTTTTGATTTATTAAAATCATATTAGTTTTCTTTTCAATAACTTCTAAAATATCTTTTTTATTCATAGAAAGTTTTAAATCATAATTAACTTTAGTATTTCTAATTTCTTGTTCTTCCCTAGCAACTTTTAAAGCATTTTTATATTCTCTTTTTTTCAATAAATTTTCTTTTTTCTTAACAACATTTTCTAAGTCATTAGTAGATAATATATTTATATTTTTATATTTAATTCTAGCACATACCGAATCTAATAAATCCAAGGTTTTGTCAGGATTATTTTTAGAAAAGATATATTCATTAGCTAAATCTAGAACATCTTTTAAATTACTATCAGTTAAATTAATATTATAATGTTTTTCATATAAAGATTTAACATTTTTTAAAATAAGCATCATATCTTCATTAGTAGGTTCATTAATAACAATTTTTTCAAATCTTCTTGCTAAGGCTTTATCATGATCAATAAATTCATGGTATTCATTAGTTGTAGTCGAACCTATTACTTTAATTTCTCCACGCGCTAAATAAGGTTTTAAAATATCAGATGCACAAATGGCACCTTCAGCTCCTCCAGCATTAACCATTGAATGAATTTCATCAATGAAAATAATAATATTTTTTTCTTTAATAACTTCTTTAATTATCTTAGTAAGACGTTCTTCAAATTCGCCACGATATTTAGTCCCAGCAACTAAAGAACCCATTTCTAATTCATATATTTCCATTTTTTGTAATTCAGCTGGTACTTCTTTTTTAACAATTCTTCTAGCAAGTTCTTCAACAATAGCTGTTTTTCCAACCCCAGCTTTACCAATTAATAAAGGATTATTTTTTTCTTTTCTTAAAAGAGTTTCAATAATCATTTCTATTTCATCTTCGCGACCATATAATTTAGATGCTTTATTATTTTTATTAGTTAAATGAATTCCAATTTTCATAATTTCTAAATTTTTAGTTTTTTTATTAACACTTAAATTTTCTTTTATCGCATCATATAAATCATCTAAATCAATATTTAAACGAGCCATAATTCTAATAGCAACACCATCACCTTCTTCTAACATTGCTAAAAGTAAATGATGAATTTTAACTTTACCATTATTATTTTCACTGGCATCATTAAGGGCTAATTCTAAAACTCTTTTTAACATTGGAGTATATAAATTAATAGTTGATGGTTCAGTGGCATGACCTATAACTAACGATAATTCATTTTTAAAATTATCATAAGTTAAACCATAATCTTTACAAATATTTTTAACTTCATTAGAACTATTTAAGATAGCTAGTAATAAATGTTCAGTTCCTACATAAGGATGATGAAGTTTAAAGCGTAAATCTTCTGCTTTCTTTAATAAATCAGCAATTTCATAGCCAAAATTTTGAAACATAAAAAAATATCCTCCTTATTAATTCTATGTTAATAATGAGAATATTATGAATTATTTATTCAAAAAAAGAAAAACTATTGTAAGGTTTCTATTTCTTCTTGACTTAAACCTGTTGCTTTTTTTATTACATCAATGTTAATTTTTTATTGTAATATTTTTTTGCAATTTTCATTTTTTCAACAATTTTTCTTGATGCCTTCAAGCTGTCTTTCATATTTCATTGTATTCATTGAAATTTGATGTCATCTTCTCTACTTAAAAAGCTACATTCTTTGCATTTAACTCGCGAGTTGTGGTCAGGGGGAAGGGGTAAACCCCTAGTCGACGAGAACGAGCCGAAAGCCGTTGCCGCTGAGCGCATGACCGTACGCGTTACGGAAATAGAACACGCCAGCACCAGTGCCATCGGCGCAATGGCCACCACGTCCGACCCACGGAACGCCCGAATCGACAAGCCATGCCTCATCGTTATACCAACTACCCACTTGTCGTGATTGGGTTAAATATGTCATTATTTGAAATGGACCCATTTCTTTTGTTGCATCTCCTAAGAAGCCTCTGTTATATGTTGAACCACTTGTACTATATTCATATTTATCATAATATCTTTCATCGGTTGGTAATTCTATTCCCTCTGTTACTTCTGTTATACTATGATTTACTTCTACTCCATTATCAGTACATTGTGGACATGTTAATTTTCCTTTAAATCCTGAATTATGCACATTATTTCGTCCTGATGATAGTTTACCGGTTTTTCCATCTCCGGTACTATTATCATCTAGCCCACTCATCATATATTCCCAAGCTCCTCCACTCATATCATAGATTCCACTATAATTTCCCGTGGTACTTGCTACTACACTTGTTTTGTTAAAATAATTTGTATTATATGTTCCATCAGACCCTGGTGATGTGACTCCTCCATATTCATTACATGCCTCTGGAGTATTACTACATAAAATATTTGTAGCTGTATAGCCTATAGTTGGTTCATGAACTGCTGCATATCCTGTTAAATAATTGGAATTATTATTGATTCTGACACTTGTATGACTTCCATATATACTGTGTTGTAAGTAGGTCACAGCTCCCCATTCGGTATTTTTCATCATATGACTATTTAAACCTTGCTCATAATGTAACCCAACTGTATAAGCTTTGGCTACCTGAATATTTCGCCATGAATATACATTTGGCTTGATTATAACTTTGTTTGCTGCTTCAATTGAGGCTGCTTCATCTGTTGGATTTACTTCTGCTGCTCCAGTGCTTTCTGCTCCATCATAACCCGTTTCAAATTTGCCGACCCATATCCCATTCGTATTAAATGCGGTAAAGGCGGGATGCGTTAACATTTATCGAGTAGAAGTATGGGTCACCCCATACAACCCTCTCAGAACTGGACGTGCGCAGTTAACGCATCCAGCTCTT
>CANQSO010000046.1 GCA_947626535.1 uncultured Bacilli bacterium
GCAATTTCTGGTTCTATCATCCAAAATTCCGAAGCATGAACTTTAGTATTAGAATTTTCGGCTCTAAAAGTTGGTCCGAAAGTATATACTTTACTAAAAGCCATCGCAAAAGTTTCAGCTTGTAATTGTCCTGAAACCGTAAGTCCGGCTTTTTTACCAAAAAAATCATTCTTATAATCAATTTTTTTAACTTTATCTAATGGCAAGGTTGTAACTTGAAACATTTCCCCTGCTCCTTCACAATCACTTGCTGTTATAATTGGCGCATGAAAATAAACATAACCATTATTTTGAAAATATTCGTGAATTGCCATACTAGCAACACTTCTAATTCTAAATATAGCTTGATATAAATTAGCTCTTGGTCTTAAATAGGCAATAGACCTTAAAAACTCTTTAGTATGTCTTTTAGGTTGTAAGGGATAATCCATTGGACAATCTCCTAATAAAGTTATTTCTTTTGCCACCAACTCTATTTCTTGATTTTTTCCTTCACTTTTCTTAATAGTTCCTATCACATTTAAAGCTGAACCATTTTTTAAAGAAGTAATTTTATCAAAATCTTTTAAATCTTTATTATAAACAATTTGTAAATGTTTAAAAGTTGTCCCATCGGAAAAATCAATAAACCCAAATTCTTTTTGAGGGCGATGATTTCTAATCCATCCATTAACCTTAACTTCTTCATTAATTAATTTTTCATAATTATTCCAAATACTCTTTAAATCCATTTTAATCTTTCCTTTCTTAAAAAATAATAAAAACCTAGACTACGTAAGGACGAAAATTTCTTTCCGCGGTGCCACCTTACTTCACCCAGGCTCTTTCTTTTTTTATCACATAAAATGCGTTCTTAAGATTTATGAAAGTTGTCATTCAAAAAGATTTCTTAAAAGCATTTTCACCAACTAGCTTTTCTCTTATCTAAGAAATGTCTTTTTTACTTTTCTTTCCTTAAGAAGTTATTAATATTTTAAGACTATTTTAAGCTTTAGTCAATAAAAACATACACTTTGCTTTTACACTTATCTGTAAACTAAAAATTTTTTTTTGACAGTAAACCATCATTTTACTATATAATTACTAACAGGTGAGTATTATGAGAAAAACTTTAAAAATCGTATGTATTATTATTTCAACTTTAATAGTTTTATTATGTTCAACAACAAATATTTTAACATCAAGTACTGGAGGTGTATCTCTAACTTTATTTGAAAGTTTTTACGTTTATTTAGTTTTAATAGCTATATCTTTATATTTAATTTTTAAAGGTAAAAAAGCTAATATTTTTTTAATAATTTCTTTATTAACTTATTTGTATACTTATTACTTAGCTAATCAAATGATTAACGTCTTAACTGATATTAAAATTACTTTTGAACCAACTTACTATATTTATTTAAGCTCGGCTATTTTGATCATTATATCTTTATTTTTAAATGAACCAAAACCTCAAAATAATAATTTACTAGAAAATAATTTAAACTTAGATAAAAATGATTTTATCTTTACTAATTTTGTAATGGGTATTAAAGAATTACCATTTAATACTGTAATTTTATTAATAAATGATACTTTAAAAAATAGTATTAATCTTAATTATAGTCTAGATAATGTTAATAAAAAAACAATTGAATTATCTAAAAATACTATTAAAAATATTACCTATACTAAAAAAGTAAAATTAACAAATGTTTCTAAAACAACTGAAGACCATCAAACTAAAAGTATGTTATTATCGGTAGCGATGTTTGGAGGTCACCCTATTATGCAAATGCTGGGTGCTCAAGAATTTAATAGTTTATTTGATGCTGTATCTAATAATTATGATAAAGTAAAATGTGATAATTATTATGAAATAATGCTAGAAACAACTTTAAATAACGAAGATATTAAATTAGTTTTTAACACAGACACTAATCCTGAAATCTTTATTAATAAAATTATTAATTCCTTAAAAAAATAGAACCATCATCAGTTCTATTTTTTCTTATTGCTTTTTAATAAATCACGAATTTCTTGCAATAGTAATACTTCATCACTTAAAACAACTTCTTCTTCTACTTTTTCTTCTTCTTTCTTACGATGAGATAATTTATTAATCATTTTAATAACTGTAAAAATACAAAAAGCAATAATTAAGAAATCAACTACATTTTGAATGAATATTCCATAACCAATGGTTGCACTACCAATCTTAATTGTTAAATTAGAAAAATCATGTCCACCAATAATAACGCCCACAATTGGCATGATAATATTATCTACTAAACTAGAAACAATTTTGCCAAATGCACTACCAATGACAACACCAATAGCCATGTCTAAAACATTTCCTTTAGCAATAAATTCTTTGAATTCTTTAACAAAATTTTTCATCTTCTACTCCTCCTCACTTATGGCTTATTATATCCCATCCTAAATCTTTTTTAAAGAGAAAAATGACAAAAGCATGCAAATAACTTAATAAAAAGATGGGATGATAGAAAATAGTTTTAATAAATAGATTTTTTGATATCTTTAAATTAGGTTCTTTTAAGAGTAATATAAACGTCATTAAAACCGTTAAAAAATATAAAATAAGTAAAGAAATAATAATATTTTTAGTAAAGCCGATTAAGATAAAAAAGGAACCACCAACAAATAAAACCCCAGGAATGATTCCTAAAGCAAATTCAAAATTAGATCTTTTATTAACTTTTCTTTTAAAAGAATTAATAAATAAAGTTATGATATTTTTAAACCAATTAGTCATATACCCTTTAATCCAACGACTTCGCTGCTTAATACTTACTTTATAATTATTTGGTTGGGTATCATAAAAAATTGCTTTAGGATTATAAGTTGTCGCTATTTCATTTAATACGGCATAAATAGAACACTCATAATCTTCTGTTAAACTATGAAAAGGAAAAGTATGCCACTTTCTAATTAGTCTTCCATGAAGATAAAAACCAGTTCCTGAAAATAACATATTACTTAAGTGTTTCCTACAATTTAAATTACGATATTCGTTTACTAATATAAAAGTTAACCAAGCACTTATACTTATCTCATTATCTATATTTTTTAAAGCTCGATACCCCGTAGCCATTGTATATCCTTCTTTATATTTATATATCATTTGTTTAATAAAATCTTTATCTAAAACATTATCAGCATCAAAAATAAAATATAAATCAAAATACTTTTTTTTCTTATCTAAATCTTCAATTAATTCTTTTAAAGCATAACCTTTAGTTTTTAAATCTAATTGTTTTCTAACAAAAACATTCACCCCATATTCTTTAGCAATTTTAACGGTTTTATCATTATTTCTTTCAACAATAATATAAATATTTTCTCTTTTAACTGGATAAGTTTGTTTAAAAATCGATTTTAATAAATCTTCTATTACAAAAGCTTCATTTCTAGCTGGAATTAAAATTGCTAAATCAGGTTTCTTTTTAATATCCGTTTCTAAATTATAATGACTATTTTTACCCAATAATATTTTAATAACTTCTAAAATTACCCATATTAAAAAGAAACATATTCCTATTTTTAAAAAGATATTCATCTTTTAACCTCAATAACTTTCATATTGGTATAACTTTTCTTTAAAACATCATCACTAAAATAATTATCAAAAAATTTACCAACAAATGTTACAGCAGGATACCCATTTTGTCTAAATGATTGTCTAATTACGGCTCCCCAAGATATAGTAAAATCTAAAGCTAATAAAACAATTAAAATATTAGTTAAGATTTTTCCAAATTTATTAGGAAAGCTCTCAACAACATTAGAGATTGTTGGATAAAAAAATTTAACTAAAACTAAGGCTAATAAACCCCATACTATGGCAAAAGGAATAGTTGTCCGACCATTAATATTTAATATTTCATTACTATAATCCCAAGATACAGTACCTAAGAAGGTTTCTTGTAAAAAACTAATTAAGTATTCAAAACTACCTCCTAATAAAGCACCTTCTAGAATAATTTGCCAATCTTTTTTTTTCTTTCTACCAATTATCCCAATCATAATAATAGCTCCAAAACCATAAACTGGACTTATTGGTCCCCAAATAACCCCTCGTCTTAATTGCCAGACTAATTCATGAGTAAAATGATAATGCATAAATAAATTCAATAATTCTTCATAATATGCCCCGAAAACACAGCCAAACAAAAATATCCAAAAAAATTTATAAAAACATCTTCCGCTAGCAAATTTTTTATTTTCATTAATATTTTCCATATCTTCACTTCCACATTATAGTAATAATATCACAAAATTATCACAAAAAAAAGAGGCTTCTACCATGAACCTCCTCCGCCTCCACCAGAGCCACCTCCAGAGAAGCCTCCGCCACTTGATGAACCACCAGAGGAAAAACTCCCTCCACTTCCACCAGAGCTTGGTTTAACACCGTTAAAGCTTCTAGTATCATTAATAGTATGGGTTATAAAATGATTAAAACGATAAAATTCAAATTCCGAACCATAATACCAATTAGGAGCTTGTAAATTAATTGCTTCAAATTTATTTATCCAAGTATCAGATATATCTAAGACATAAGTATATGGTAATATCTCATAAAAGTATTCCGGATTTTCTAAGACTAATTTTTCTAACTGTTCTTTTTCAACAGTTTCTAAAAAGTTTTTAAAACCTTTAATTTTTCCTAAAACCTCCATTCCATATTTATTTCTTTTAGGCATAAAATTATAGATTATAGCCATTAAAATTAAACAAATTATAGCTACGATAAAACTTGTTATTAAATATGGAAAAATACCGACTATAGCTCCAATCATTCCTAAGAAAAAGATTGATGAATGAATGATAATAAAAACAGCTAAAAATATTGATTTTGTTTTAATAATCATTTTATAAAATGGTGTATAAAATAATATTAAAGCAATTGGCATAATTCCAAACATTAAATAACCATTAACAGCTAAAGGTAGTAAAAAGGTAAAAACAACAGTTAAAATCATTAAGAATAAATTATAATTAGCTTTTTTAGCTACAGCTTTATCAAAGATTAAGTCATGATTTTCTTTACTCATAATTTTTCCTTTTAGTCTTTCCGTAGTTCGATAAAAATTATCATATAAATCATTTGAAGTAACTTTAGTAGTACCATATTTAAATAAACCAGCCATAAAAATTTTTTCTAAATTATTATCACCATCATAATCTTTTAATTTAGTTATTTCAAAATCATTTTTACTAAGTAAAGAAGTATTTTTTCTTTCACTAATTTTTACATAACCTTTATTAGCTAAATATATTAATAATGATGTAACATCTTTATCTCTAACATTACCACGATACATATATCCTAATTCTAAACTATTTAAATTATCAGGAGGATAAAATTCAACTGTTTCAATAGCTTTTTCATCACGTCCATAAATAAACCAAAGAATAAATGATAATATTAAACTTACAATACTAATGATAATACTTAAATCTTCAAGATTAAATCTTTTCTTAAAATAACCTTCTTCTAAGGGAATTCTAATTGTTAAAGCTTCATGAGCAGATAAAAGGCCATTATAACTTCCTTTAATAATATTGCCATCAACTTGATAGGTTATATCATTACTATTTATTGTTCCATAACTTCCTCTAGAAAAGCCCATTTTAGTTGCATCAAAACTTTTAGGCATTTCAATATTAAAAGTTACATTACTTATTGTGGTATCCCAATCAGTTCCAATAAGATTAAAATAAAATTCATCAAAATTTTTATTTTTTTCACTTCTAAATAAATCATAAGTATAATTAATCATATAAGTATGTAATCCCGTAACATAATTATATGCTGAACCAATTTTAATAAAATATAAATCACTTTCATTTGAAGTTTCAAATGGCGCATCAACACTGACATTTTTAACTTTAGCATAAGTTTTAGCAGTACTGCCATCAGCTCGTACTATTTCATTTTTTAAGGGAATTGAACGATATATACCATGTTTTTGAACATTAAAATTAGCTGTTATATTTTCAGTAATATCATAAGAATTATCTTCATTTACTTTAATATAAATTTCATATTTATCAATAGTATAATCATAAGCTTTAACTGTAAAAGGAATTATTAAAAGAATAAAAGTTACTATAATTTTTTTCATAAGCTAACCTCAACATTATTCTTTTCTTCTTTTTCAGCACTAAACATAGGATAGGTTTTAAATTTAAATATTTTAGCAAATAAATTATTAGGAAAAACCATTAATTTATTATTTAAAATTCGTACAGTAGCATTATAATATTTTCTAGCATTAACTAATTCATCTTCGATTAAAACCAATTCTTTCATTAATTTTTGAAAACTTTCATTAGCTTTTAATTCGGGATAACTTTCTTTAATGGCAAGTAATGTAGAAACTGCATCTTCTACTTCATTATCATGTTTTTCTTTTTCCCTATTACTTAAAGAATCATAATTTTTACTACGTGCTTTTATAATACTTTCAAAAGTTGTTTTTTCATAAAAAGCATAACCTTTAATGGTATTAACTAAATTAGGAATTAATTCCCATCTTTTCTTTAAATAAACATCTAAAGTGGCAAAAGCTTCTTTAACTTTATTTTCATATTTAATAAAACTATTAAAAAAATAAATTGCTATTATAAATAAAATAACTAAAACAATAATAAGATACTTCATCTTTCTATCACCTAATATTATATTAGCAAATTTTTTAACAAAAGTCTTTAGCAAGTTGTTGTAACTCATTAATTTTTTGAAGATATTCATTAAATTCTAATTCATCGATAGATTTAAAATATTTTAAAGGACAATTATTTTCTTCAATTAAAAATTGATAATTATCACTTAAATTATTAATATTAATTAAATCAACAATATTATTTTCTTTATTTAATATTAAATAATTTTGTTTATTAATTGTATTAGTTACAATCATTCGTGGTTCTAAAAATAAATTATCATTTGGGATATTTAAATAATGTTTATTAGAAATTAAATATAAATTACTAGCAATTTCTTTATCATTGGCTTTTCTTTTAACTGCTAACTCTAAATCTTTTTTTAAGAATTGTTTTTCAAAAAGCGTATAGTATATTCCTCCTTCAATAACAATTTTTTTCATTTGTTTTTTAAAAGAACTATTGTATAAAATGATAACATTATAACAATTATCTTTTTCTTCAAAAACATAATAGTATTGGTCTTGATATTTAATTAAACAGCCAACTGTCGCTGGACTAACCCGAGCCTTAAGGCGATTAAGATATTCTTCTTCATATTTGTTGACTAACATAATCTCTCTTAAATCAAAAGTATTAATTAACTTAATTTTTTTATTTTTCTTAATTTTACTTTTCTTAGCAAAATTAAAACCATATAGAGTATTATTAATTACAATTTTATTTTTAGATTTAGCTTTTTTATTAATTAAAGTTAAATATAAATATTTTTTATCAGTTTGATAAATATAATATTTTTGGTTTTGATATTCGATTAAATCACCAACATCATAAACAAATTTAAGATGATTTAAAACTTTTTTAGCTAATTTAGCATTTTTTTGTTTTGATACGATAAAAACATTTTTAAGTAATTTATTAAAATCATTATTAGTAAGATGAGCAATTGTTTTAAGATATTGATATTTAGTTATTTCATAACTTTCAAAAGTTTTAATATAACAATTTTTATTTAAGTTATATTTTAATTTTCCTAAGAAAAAATAAGCATAAGGATTATTAAGATTTTGATGAGCATTAGAAGTACATTGTAAAGCATATATTTTAAATAAAGTTTTTTTAATAATTATATGTGGACTTATTTGATGATTTTTACCTAACTCTGCTTTTTCTTCTTCATTTTGATATCTTCTTGCTAAAATTATATCCCCTACTTTTAAATTTTTCTTCCAAAACATTACTATCACCTACTAATATTATATAATATTAGCCAACTATTATCAACATAAAAAAAGATATGATTTTACATATCTTATTTACCATTTACTTGATTCATTACTTCAGCCGCAAAGTCTTCATTTCTTTTTTCCATTCCTTCACCAACTTCATAACGAATAGCATATTTTAATTCACTATTATTATTTTTTAAGAAACTTTTAATAGTTAAACCATTATCTTTAACAAAAACTTGTTCATTTAAACATATTTCTTTATAAAATTTATTAATACGTCCTTCAACCATTTTTTCAGCAATGTCAGCAGGTTTTCCTTCATTCATTGCTAATTCTTTTTGAACAGCACGTTCTTTTTCTAAAACATCAGATGGTACATCACTTATAAAAGTATAAGTTGGACGCATTGCAGCTTGTTGCATAGCAACGTCTTTAGCAGCTTCAACATTATCACCAGTAATAACAACTAATGACGCAATTTTACCACCCATATGAATGTAACTTCCAAAAGTTTCATTATCTTCTTTATTTACAATAGTAAAACGACGGAATGAAAGTTTTTCTCCAATCTTCGCGATTTTAGCAACGATTAAATCTTTAATAGTTGCCCCACTTTCGGTAGTTAATTCATTAGCTTCTTCAACAGTTTTAACATCACTTTTTAATAAAGCAGACCCAATTTCATCTATCATACTCTTAAATTCTTCATTTTTACTAACAAAATCAGTCTCGCTATTAACTTCTAAAATAACCGCTTTATTACCATCAACATAAATATTAGCTAATCCTTCTGCCGCAATACGACTTTCTTTTTTAGTAGCTTTAGATATACCTTTTTCTCTTAAGTAATCTAAGGCAGCATTCATATCACCATTAGTCTCTGCTAAAGCCTTTTTACAATCCATCATTCCTGCTCCGCTTGTTTCACGAAGTTCTTTTACCATACTAGCAGTAACTTCCATAATATCCCTCTTTTCTATTTTTCTTCCTCTACTACTTTTTTAGGTTTACGACCTCTTTTAGGTTTTTCCTCAGTAGTTTCTTCCTTTACTTCTTCTTCTTTTTCTTCAGCTTTTTTCTTAGTTGTCTTTTTAGGCTTTTCTTCTTTTATTTCTTCAACAACAGGTTCTTCTTTAACATTTTTAGTTTCTTTCTTTGGTTTTTCTTCTACTTTTTCTTCTTTAGGTTTTTCTTCATTAGTTGGTTCTATATCAGTAACATAATCAACTAATTCTAAATTATTAGCTTCACAAATAGCATTTGTTAAAGCTCCTAAACAAACTTTAATTGAACGAATTGCATCATCATTACCGGGAATAATATAATCAACATCATCAGGATCACAATTAGTATCAATTAAACCAAATACTGGAATATTTAATTTTCTTGCTTCTCTAATTGCATTAATTTCTTTTTTAGAATCAACAATTATTAAAGCTTGAGGTAATTTAACCATTCCTCTAATACCTTCTAATAAACGATTTAATTTTTCATATTCTTTTTTAAGTCCAATAACTTCTTTTTTAGGTAAAACGTTAAATACGCCATCTTGTTCCATTTTTTCAATTTCTTCAAGACGATTAACTCTTTTTCTAATTGTTCTAAAATTAGTTAATGTTCCACCTAACCAACGTTCAGTAACATAAAAAGAATTACTTCTTAATGCTTCTTCTTTAACAACTTCTCCAGCTTGTTTTTTAGTACCTACAAATAAGAAAGTACCACCATTAGTTGCAATATCTTTTAAAGCATCGTAAGATTTTTCAAATTCCTCCATTGTTTTGTCAAGATCGATAATATAAATATCATCTCTTGCTCCAAAAATATATGGTTTCATTTTAGGATTCCATCTTTTTGTTTGATGTCCAAAATGAACACCTGCTTCTAATAAATTATTCTTAGAAACTACGGCCATAATAAACTCATCTTCCTTTCGTTATTCTTCTGCCTAGATCTACTCACCTTTTTCACTCGATGCCACGAGCACTCGAAAAAGATAATCCCTAGTACATGTTTATTTGCTTTATAAGCCAATGGTATTGTATCAAATTTTATGAAGACTTACAAGAAAAAATGAGCAATGATCAGGATAAACGCATGAGAAATTATGCGTTTTTTATGATATTATAATAATTAAAAAGAAAAAAGGTGGTAAAAGAATGGCAAAGAAATCAAAAAAATTGGAGGAAATAAAAAGTATGGTAAAAGGATT
>CANQSO010000047.1 GCA_947626535.1 uncultured Bacilli bacterium
GTTTTACCACACTGTCTTACACCCAATACTACTAAAGGTTTAAAATTGTTAGTATTTTTCCATTTAACTAAATCATCATAAATCTTTCTTTTCACATTTATCAAACTCCTAACTAACCTAATTATACCATAATTTACACCTTTTTGCAGGGAATATTAAGCAAAATTTACACCTTTTTGTAGGGAATATTAAAAGTACCTTATTTATAAGATACTAAAACCTAATTTTGCTTATATATTTGTTGTTCAGTAATTAAATTATAACTTATTAATTTATCACTATCTAAATTTTCTTTATGCATATCAATAGCTGTAATTTGATGATTATCATAAGTCAAATAATAGTATATTCCTTTATCAAGATTGCAACAAGCACTATAAATAGTTATTTCAAATTTATTATCACCCATATGGACACATCCTCGTTGTTGTTCGACAGATGTTAGGATATGAAAAAATTGGCTAACACTAGATGCTTCACTATCATCTGATAAGGAGTTCATTTTAGTAAACACTGCTTTAACAAATCTTGATTGACTAGATAAATCGCCAGGTAAACCAAGCGCGCCCATGCCTCGACTATATTTTTCTAAATTAATTTTTGGGGCAAAGTTATTAACAGGGGGTTCAATACTTAAATTCATATAGTTATTTAAGTTAAACATTTGATAATCAAAAGTGGGATTATTAGTTAAAACGCCAACTGGATTATCATATATTTTTAAACCCTCTTTAACACTTTCAACTGTAAGCGATTCATCTTTATAAGAGATTATCCAATGAAGAGGTGACGCGGGTAAGTCTTTACTAAAACTAAGATTAGCAATGTTTAAGTTTTCTAATAGTTTCTTTACTTCTTCTAAGTTAGCACATTGACTTAAAACCCAAGGAATAAATTCAAAAGAAGCTATGTTATTCTTTGTTGTTGATAACACATGATAAAAGGCATTATCTGGAAAATTTAAACCAGCCATCCCAACACCTTTTTCATTTATGGCATCATAATATAAAGGATAATCATTATTAACATAAGCCATGCCAATAAGAGCATAATGATGATTAATTTCTTTTTCTTTTAAAAATTTAAATGGATAATTTCTTGGTGTTATTGTAACTGTTTCATGATATGAATATTCTAAATCAAAGTTACGTCCAAAATAATAATTTTTAGTATGATATGTAATTGCGGTACACATAATTTTTTCCCTCCTATAGTACAATTTAATAATAGCACTTTAAGAAGTTTTTGACTATATAGGTTTACTTATTTTTTGGTAAATCATAAACTTTATCAACGGCATTACAAACATTAGCTGAATGCGTAACAATAATGACACATTTATCTTCATCATGAGCTAAAGATTTAAAAATTGCTAAAATTTCATTTTCTGTTTGCTTATCTAAATTACCAGTTGGTTCATCGGCAAGAATTAAAGTAGGATTATAAGATAAGCTTCTAGCAATAGCTACTCTTTGTTGTTCGCCGCCAGATAATCTTAATACTTTACGATCCTCATAAGATTTTTTCAAACCAACTTTTTTCATTAATTCCAAAGCCTTAGCTTTTTTATCTTTTATTTCTAGCCCACTAACATCCATCGATAGAATGATATTTTCACTAGCAGTCATAAAAGGAAGTAAGTTATAACTTTGAAAAACTATTCCGATATCACTACTACGATATTTATCTAAATTCATCTCTTTTAAGCTTTTTCCTTCAAATAAAATATCACCTTCACTACATTTTTCAAGACCACTTATAAGGGATAATAAGGTAGTCTTGCCACTTCCACTTCGACCCTTAATAGCATACACTTTACCTTTTTCAAAAGTAAAATTAATATTTTTTAGGGCATAGTCATCTTCATCAGCATCACTATAACGATAACTAGCATTTTTAACTTCTAGAATAATTTTATTATTTGCCATCTTTAAGACCTCTCTTTCAATATCGTAAGTGGTGAAAATCTTTCAATGCTAATCATGGATGCTAGAGAACTGATTAGAACCAGAAATAAACCAATTCCTAAAAGTTCAATTAAAACTTTAAAGTTAACAACAGCATCGATTTTATCATAAGCACATACAACAGGTACACCCATACCTTTCATTGGATTTCTCTCACCGTGTCCCATCATTTTATCACCACCAAAGTTTTTAAAGGTTTCTTCTTTTTTAGCGTTACTAATATTTATTTCATTAGTTAAAATCGCATTACTAACTGATTTAGAACTAAAAGCCCCAATACTTGCTCCTAAAAGAAGAGATACAAAGGCAATGATAAGTAACTCTAAAACAAATTGCATAGTTACTTTTAATTTACTCATACCAATAGTTCTTAAAACCCCAATCTCATATTTACGTTCTCTAATATTTATCATGTTGATAACTAATAAAACAAGTCCACCAATAATAAGAGTCATTATCAAAAATGTTGTAACAAACGAATTAATATTTTTAATACTTGATACCCCACTAGTAGCTAACTCTTCATTGGTTTGTAAAACAAAGTTTTCATCTAAGCCTTTTTCATAAAACTCATTTTGCAAAGCTTCGACATTATCGTAAGAATCAATAATAAAAGTTGGATTAACATTAACTTTTAAATCACTATTTTTATTAGTGATGTTAATAACAGCAGAAGCATTAGTAATAATTGTATTGGCTGAATTAGAAAACATGGTCATTTCTTGCTCAGAATTTTCTTTAAAAATACCAATAATCGTAAATTCATAAGAATCTTTATCATCACTTGTTAATTTAATTTTATCATTTAATTTTAGACTATTATATTTAGCTAATTCTTCATTAATAAAAGCATAATTTCCATCAAATGCTATATCCCAAGCATTATCAGTAATTTCACTCATTGTATAACTACCACTTATAAACTCGTTCATTGCATCAATACTATCATAACCCATTAAAGTAAAATCACTACTACCAAAAGCATTATCTTTAGGTTTGCCAAAACCTTTTTGATTATCAGTTTCAATCTCAGCTTTTTTAATATTACTACTATTTAAGCCAAGACTAGCTGTATAATAATAACCTTCAACATATTTACTATCGGCAAATGATTTAATATCATCAACAGTATAACTTGCAATATTATTAAAATTTTCTTTCATATTTTCTCTTGATTTTTCTTTAGATGGGTCAAAATCTTTCATCATGTTTTCCCGGTTAAAACCAATCGTTACTTCTTTAGCATAAGCACTTTGATAAGAATTAATTAAATCATTAGCTGTATTTTTAATTGCTAAAGTAATCGTACTTGCACAAGCAATAAATAAAATAATAATTCCAATTAAAATATTCCTTCCTTTATTTCTTATAATGGATATCCACGCATTTTTTAAAATATACAATTTTCTTCACCTCGCTTAAAAAATTATCATAGAAAAATGAAAAAAAGGTGAAAAAGAAAAAAAGAATTTATGAAAAAATTCTTCTAATATAATATTTATTTTTTAAGGTTTTAAGGCTGTAATAGGCACTATGTAAACACCATCTTCTCTTTTTGAGGCATAATCTATTAACCCACTAATGACACACAAAAATTTAGGTGGATTTTCGCATTGTTTAGCAAACTTAATTAAGTTATTAGCAGCTTCATCAATTTTTCCAACTCCTAATTTTATTTCTATTGCTCCATATGTTCCATCACTTAGTTCAACAATAGCATCAACTTCTTCACCAGTATTATTATTATGAAAATGATAAATATGTCCTCCTAAATATTCAATATAAATTCTTAAATCTCTCACAACTAATGATTCAAACATAAAACCAAACATTTCTAAGTCTTTTATTAATTGTTCTTGCTTTATCCCTAAAGCTGCACATGCTAAAGATGGATCAATAAAGCGTCTTTTAGAAGTCTTACCAACTCTTAGGCGTGAACGAGTTTTTAAAGAATAAGGCAATTGGTCATTTATTAAATGAATATTTTTTAAAGTGCTAAGATAATCAGCTACCGTATTTCTACTTATTTGATAGTTCTCTTTAGTTGTATAATCTTCAATATCATTTATAAGTTTTTCATTAGTTACAAGTGTCGATTCATTTCTTGCTAAAGAACGTAATAACAGCAACATTTTTTCTCTATTTCTTACAATTCCATCATAATTAATATCATGATCTAACACGTCTTCTAAATAACTTTGTGGTAACCGATAATAGTTTTTACTTTCAAATTTTAAACTAGCTGGCCAACCTCCTCTTATAATTAAATCAGCTAGTTTTTGAATAGTTGGTTTATTTTTTAAATTAACGGCAATTTTCTTATTCGCAAATAAATCACTTAAAGAAACTGTACCTTCAGAATCTTTAGATTCAAATAAAGACATAGTATACATATTTAATTTACATATTCTTCCAGCACCTGAATGAAATATTTTTTTAGAATCAACTGGAACGGATGAACCAGTTAAAATAAATTTTCCACATTGACCATCTTCATCACATTTTGTTCTTACATCATCCCATATTTGTTCAATAGATTGCCATTCATCTAATAGTAGAGGAAATTCATCAGTATATATTAAATCTCTATTTAATAAGGCTTTTTGATAATCAGAATTAGGATTATCTGATTTAGTTAATAAAACAGAAGAATTAGCATGATTAAAAGCAGTCCATGTTTTACCACAATATTTAGGACCTTCTATACTAATTGCTCCAAAAATTTTTAATAATTCTTTTATTTCATTATCAACTAATCTTTCAGTATATTCTTTCTTAGTTAAAGGCATTTTAATCCCTCCTTATACTAAGAATAATAGCATATTTTAATTAATATAGCAATATCTATTGTGCATTTAGCACGTTTTCCGTTGTGCAATTAGCACGTTTTTTATTGTGCATTTAGCACAAAAAATTAGTTTTTATGTTTTGTAATTAATTTATCAAAGGTAGCAAGTAAACCTGGTAGCAAGACAAGAATTAAAATGGTTGAACAAATAGTTCCTTCTGATATCGTCTTACATATTTTAGCCGCAATGGCTGAAGCAAAACAGGCAATAATTAAAGTAACAATCGTTAGAATTGAACTAGATGTTAAAATTGTATGAATAGATTTTTTATATGAAGCGACAACAGAATCTAAAATATTTAAAGTCTTACGATGCTCTAAATAATAGGATGTATATAATATAGCATAATCAATTGTTGCTCCCATTAAAATACTTTGAACAATCAGTAAAGCAATAAAGTAAACATTTTCATGGGCAATTGTTAAAATTCCCATCGTTAAATAAACAGCACATTGAATAACTAAAACTAAAATAATTGGAATAATAACTGATTTAAATGTTAAAGCTACAACAATAAAGATTGCAACCATAGTAATAATGGTAATTAAATTTAATTCATCATCAAAAGTTTCACTCATTTCATGAGCCATCTTAGAATCTCCTACAACATAAAAATTATCTATATCATTTTTTAAAAGGTTATCAACATTAGTTAAATAGTTAAAAGTTTCTTCATTTTCTAAATCAAAATTGGTATTTATTACAACCCTTGAATATTTATCACCTACTAATAATTCTTTAGCATCTTTAATTGTATCTTTAGCTTCAATAATATTATTTTTCATATCTACATCAATAAAATCAGCAAACTTTTCATCAACAATAATAGTATCATTTAAATAATTAACAAACTCTTCCACCGTCATTTGCCAATCATTTTGATATTCATTACTACTACCATAATATAAATATAAAACTTCAATCATCTTTTTTTCAACATCATTAGATAATTTACTAATTATGGCAAACATTTCATCATTTGTGTATAAAACATTATTCAAACTATTTTCCATAATGGCTTTGATCGTTTTTAATTTAGTTATTTTATTTTCATCAAAACGATCTTGATATTCAGAATTATTAACCACATCATTTAAAAGAAAGTTAATAAATTTATTTAAAGATATTTGATAATCTTTATCTAAATATTTAGAATCATATAAACCATATAATAATTTAGTATCTTCGTTATTTAAACTTAAAAAAGAACTTAAATTATTACTATCATATCTAGTATTTGCTAAACAATTATCCATAACTTTTTTAAGTAAAGTTAATTCGTTTATGCTTTCATTTGATAAAGAATTTTTTAAAGTTTCATCATTTTGATTTTTTAAAATAAAGTTAGTAAATTCTAAAGGACTTAAAGTTAAAGTATTTTTACTACTAGTATATAAAACATAAATTTGCTTAGTTGATTCTTCATTCATATTGATAATTTTAGATAATTCTTGATAAGTAAATTCTTTATTTTCTAAACTATAATCCATAACAACTTTAATTAATTGAAGTTTTTTATTTGTTTCTTCATCTAATTGATTAAGAAGTAATAAATTTACAAAATCTTTAGGAGTACTAGTAAAACTTTGAGGCTTAGTAACATAACTAATTAAATTATATATTTGATTAATCTTTTTTTCATCTTGATTTAAAAGATTTGCTAAATCTTTAGCTCCATATAATGTTGGATCTTTAATTAAAGGTGAATTACTAAGCATTTCAATATTTAAATCCAAATCATCTAAATAATGAGTTTTTTCTTTAACAAGCATGACATTTTTAATAAAATCACTAACTTGATATTTATCTTTATTTTCCGTTTCTAAAAATTGTTTTAATAAAAGATCATTTACTAATTCTTCTTTTAGACTAAATAAATTAGCTAATTCTTTGGTACTCATTTTTTTATTTATCGTTTCTTTATTACTAAAAATAGATAATAGTTTAAGATTTTCAAGAGTTTTATTATCAAAATTATTAGCATAATTTGAATCACTGACAACACTTTCTAAAACATAATTAGCAAAAGTATTAATAGTCATTTTAGTATCAAGTTGATTTTTCAAAAGATAGTATTTAAATAATTCATTAACCTTTTTTTCATCAATATTAAATAACTTAGCAAGGGAAGAAGTATTCATTTTTTGATTTATTGTATTAACATTAACAAATTTAGTTAAAGTTTGTAATTTCTTTTTATTTTCATTATTTACTTTTACAGAATATTTATCATTTGTTAAAACATCACTATTCATAAATTTAACAAACTCTGGTAAAGTTAATTTAACATTATTATTTTTAGATAAATAGAAAATTAATAAGTCATTAATATCTTCTTCATTAATTTCTAAGATACTTGCTATTTCATTTTTACTTCTAAGACGATTAATATTATCATTAGTCACAAATTTTTTTAAACGAGTTATATCTTTTTTGATGTTATCATCAATCTTTTCATTAGTTTTAGGATTATTATAAGCTTCTTGTTCAATAAAATTAATGAACTCATTAAAAGTAACTTTATTACTATTATCATGATTAAAATAATGATAATAAACTATTTTTAAAAGATAATCTTCAACAGTTACATCACTACCTAAATCTTTTAATTTACTATTTAATTTATCATAAGTTAATTTTTCATTAATTGTATTAGAATAGCCTAATACTTCCTCTACTTTAGAATTATTTTCTAACTCATTTAAATACTTGGCTATTTTTTCTTCATCTTGATTAGAATATATTAACGCAAGTTGATTATTTTCATTAAAAATTTTTGATACTTCATCAGTTTGTTTATCGGTATATAAAATACCTAAATTACCTTTTACCATAAAGGCTGCAATAAAGATTAATATAAAGACTGGTCCTGCTAAATAACGTAATTTATAATTTAATTTAGCAAGAGGGGTAAATTTAAAATGCGGTGTTTTTTTCTTAGTTTTAATAATCCATTTATCAAACAATAATATTAAAGATGGTAAAACAAAGAAAATACAAATTAAACTAAACAAAACTCCTTTAGCTAGAATAAAACCTAAATCTTTACCAATTTTAAAACTCATAAATATTAAAGCAAGCAAACCGACAATCGTTGTAACAGAACTACTAGATATCGATTGAAATGATTTATGTAAAGCTTTTTTCATTGCTTTAATTTTATCTTTTTCTTTTTGCTTTTCTTGATCATAACGATTCATCAACATAATTGAATAATCCATTGATAAAGCCATTTGCAAAATCGCACAGATGGAATTAGTAATATGTGATACATTAGGAAAAATAATATTAGTTCCTTTATTTAAAACAACAGCCATTAAAATAACCGTTAAAAATAAAAAAGGTTCAACATAAGATTCACACATAATTAAAAGAATTACTAAAGCGCTTAAAACAGCTAAAACAATAATCCAAAAAGGTAAAACACTTTTATTAGCTTCAGCAATATTCCCACTCATATAAATAGTATCATCTTGATACTTAGTAGATATTTCATTAAAAACATTTTTAGCAGTAGAAGAATCTTTCTTATCATCAACAGTTACTTCATATAAAGTATAATTATCTTTATTATATTTATCACTTTCATCATATTCTACTTCTTTAACTCCAGAAATACTTTCTAATTCACTTTTTATAGTCATTTTATCTTTATTTAAATCTTCAAACATAACATTTAAGGTACTAGTTTCAACATCACTAAATTCATCTTCCATAATATTCATACCAATTCGCATTTTAGAGTTATCAGGTAAATATTTAGCAATATCATAATTAATTACAACTTTATTAGATAAAAAAGCACACCCAATAGTAAGAAGAATAAAAATAATTAAAATAAAGTATCGTTTATCAATAATAAATTCCGTAATTTTTTTCATCAAATCAGTTCCTTTCTAAACGTGCACAATACATTATATTCTTAAGCATAATAAGAAGAAAGCATAATTTTTTAAAAAGTGTCTAAATTTAGACAATTTATAATATTCTGTCTTTATTTTAATTAAAATGCTAGTATAATACTAATAAAAAGAAAGGAAAGATATCTAATGAAAGTTCAATGTCTAAATTCATCATCAATTAAAACTAGAAATCTTATTAAAAAATCTTTTGCTGAATTAATAAATGAAAAAAAGCAGTTAAGTAAAATAACTGTTTCAGAATTAGTAAAAAAAGCCAATTTAACAAGAAGTACTTTCTATACTCATTATGATAATATTTATCAAGTTGCCGAAGAATATCAAATGCAAACAATTGAACTTTTATGTAATGAAGATTTAATATTACATACTAAACAAGATATTTTAAATTATTTTGATAATATTTATAAATGTTTAAAAGAAAATGAAGATACTTATAAACTATTACTTAATGCCAAAGATTCTTTACCATTTTTATATAAACTAAAAAATATTGCTAGTGATAAAATATATAAAGCTTTAATAAATAATTCTAATGATAATTATTTAGAACTTACCATTTCCTTTTTTATGGATGGCATGATTTTAGAAATAATCAAATATTTTAAAAACGAAAATAATTATTCATTAAAAGAACTATTTGATAATATTAAAATTTGGTTTAATAATTTATTTTATTAAAAAGATAAAACAAGCCGAAAAGCACCATTAATGTATATATTACCATTATTGGAATGAAAATCCATTATACCGGCGCCAAGGCCATCACCATAACACCCGCCGCCTCTTACAACCCATGGCACTGCTGAATAAGCAAACCACGCTTCATCATCATACCAACTGCCTGCTCTTCTAGTTTGATTTTTATAGATAACGCTTTGAAATGGTCCCGTTTCTTTGGTGGCATCTCCTAAATGTCCTCGATTATATGTTGTATCGCTTGTACTATAATCATATTTATCATAATATCTTGTATCGGTTGGTAAATCTATTCCTTCGGTTATTTCAGTAATTTCATGATTTACTTCTACTCCACTGTCATTACATTGTGGACAAGTAAGCTTTCCTTTAAATCCTGAATTATACAAATTATGACGTCCTGATGCTAATTTGCCTGTGTGTCCATCTCCAGTTGAATTATCATCTATTCCACTCATCATATATTCCCAGGCCCCTCCACTCATATCATATACTCCAGTATAATTTCTTGTTGTGCTGGCAAGAACACTTGCTTTATTAAAATAATTGGTATTATATGTTCCATCTTATCGAGTAGAAGTATGGGTCACCCCATACAACCCTCTCAGAACTGGACGTGCGCAGTTAACGCATCCAGCTCTTC
>CANQSO010000048.1 GCA_947626535.1 uncultured Bacilli bacterium
TTGTCTTTAGCTTTTACATTTTTATCAAAAAAAGAATAGTTACTTTCCCCTTATATAAACTATTCGTTAGAAATTAGGTACAATGGTGTTATACCATTTTTTGATGCTCAAAAAATGCCATAACTTGCTAAACATTATATAACAATTATTCTTTATAAGAAATATTTTTTTTACTTGGACCCTTTAAACAATTACCATCGATATCAAATTTAGAAGCATGGCAGGGACATTCCCAAACATTTTCAAATTGATTATAAATTAAACTACATTTCATATGAGGACAACGATTAATGATTGTATGGTCCCCATTTTCATCATGAATAGTTGCTAAAGGTAAATTATTTTTTCTGGTAAAAGTTATATTTTTATACCAAGCTTTATTAGGAAATAATTTATTTTCAATGAAACCTTTGGCATTATCATACATATCAACAACGGAATTTTTAATATCTTTAAAACTAATTGTTCTAGAAATAGCAAATAACTCTTCATATTTATTAGGCTTATCTAAAATTAAATCTTTTAATATTTTAGAGGCGATAGTTGCATTAGTCATTCCCCAAGTATTATAGCCTGTTGCAATAAAAAGATTATTTTTAATTTTACCAATATATGGTAGATTATCAATAGTTAATAAATCATCATTACTCCAAATATAATCAGGATAAAATTTACCAATATCATTTATTAATTCTAAATAATTTTCTTTACGATTTAAATGATTTGCTATCATATGCGAATTACTTAATACAATTTTATAATTATCATGAAAACGATAAGATTTAGTTTGTTTATCAACTGATATAAAAGATTTATGTTCATTTACTTTAGTTTTATAAGCCATAATATATGATTGTTCATTATTAGATTTAATTGGTAAAAACATTGGTAGTAAAAAGAAAGGGTAGTGACAGGCAATTATGACTTTTTTAGCATAGATAATATTATTATTAGCCTGACATTTATAAAGATCTTTAATTAATTTTATATCTGTAATTTTAGTTTTTTCAAAAATATTAATCTTTTTTTTGCAACAAATTTTTTTTAGGGCATATACATATTTTAGAGGATGAAATACAGCTGTATCAGAAACATATATTGAATAAAAATCCTTACCAGTTAGTTCATTTACTTTAATACCAAACTTTTCTAAAATTTCTTTTTCTTTTTTTAATTCTTTAATTTTATTAGGAGTACCAGCATATAGATATGATGAAGTTTTTTCCAAATCACAACTAATTTTTTCTTTAGTAATTATTTTTTCTACTTCTTTAATAGCTTCTATTTGCGATTCTAAATATAATTTACTAGCATCTAATCCTTTATCTTTAAGAAGTTTTGAATAAGTAATTCCTTGTAAATAAGTTAATTTTCCAGTTGTTCTAGCTGTTAGTCCTTGTCCCACTAAACTAGTGTCAACAACACCAATATTTAATTTTTCATCTTTAAGTTGATAAGCTAAAGACATTCCAGTTATACCTGCTCCAATAATTAAGATATCAACATTTATATCTTTATCTAAAATATTTATAGGCGAATTATCTTTTTCTTCTAACCAAATACTCATCTTTTTCATCAAATCACCATTATTAGTATAGATAAAAAAGCTAATTCTAAACAAAATATCAATTTCTTCTTGCATTTAAGCCTTGGTTTTGGTAGAATGAAATACGTAAAAGAAATGCAGATGTAGTTCAATGGTAGAACTATAGCCTTCCAAGCTATTAATGTGGGTTCGATTCCCATCATCTGCTCCATTGGGAAATCTGTCCGAACTTTTATAAGTTTAGACTTGAAATATATAAGTATCAATTTCTAAAGAAGTTGGTACTTTTTTAGTGCAATTTAAAGAAAGGATAGATTAAAATGCTCAATATTATAAAGGAAAAATTAGAGTTTGATGAAGAATTAAAGAAAAAAATTGAGTTTATATGTAACTTTTGTAATACAACTCCAACCATTATTAATGGTAATATACGAAAAATAGATAAAACAAATATAACTTACATAGAACCTCATAGAATTATTATTAAAAAAACTACCTTTTTAGCGTTCAATTACTCTAATACTTTATATATAGATAATTTATCCAATAAGATAGAATTGAAAGATTTAGAAAACTTTATAAAACAATTAAATTAGATTAAATGTAAAAATACCAACTTCAAATAGTAGTTTATTAGACTAAAAATATTATGTCTTGACTTTTATATAAAAATTTATATAATAATCAATCAAGAACAAGTTTTATGTTTGTGGGGTTAATATAAAACAAGTTGAATAAATTATTTATATAAATAACCATTAGAGGTGTCAAAGACATAAAAATTGTTTTTAGTCTTTGTCGCCTCTTTTTTAATAAAATAGAAAGGATTTGATGAAATGGGTGAAGAAAAGAAAATAGCAGGTATTTATATTCGTGTATCAACTGAAGACCAAGCTAGAGAAGGATTTAGTTTGCCAGAACAAGAAAAAAGACTTAAAGCAATGTGTGAATATAAAGGATACGAAATATATAAAGTTTATAAAGATGCAGGAATAAGTGCTAAAACTGGAAATTATAGACCAGCATTTGAAGAATTAAAAGAAGATATTAAAAACAAAAAAGTAAATACTATTGTTGTTTTAAAACTAGATAGATTAACAAGAAGTGTTTATGATATGGAAAATATAATGAAATTTTTAGATGAAAATAATGCTTATCTTGATTGTGCAAATGACGATATAAATACTACAAATGCAAATGGAAGAATGGTTGCAAGATTACTTACAACTGTTAGTCAAAATGAAATTGAAAGAACAAGTGAAAGAACTAAAATTGGTTTATCTGGAGCAATTAAAGAAGGTAATATTCCACATAGAGCACCATTTGGATACAAACGTTTAAATAAAAAACTTGTACCAGACCCTCTTACAAAAGACCAAATAATAAGAATATTTAATTTATATTATGAGGGAAATTCTTATCAAACAATTAGTAATATGTATAATAAGGAAAAAGTTTTTGGAAAAACTAATTGGTGTGATGGAACGATTTTAAAAATACTTGAAAATGAAATATATAAAGGTGATTTTGTTCACGGTAAAAGAACTAATAATCCTACTTATTATGAAAATGTAGTTGAACCTCTAGTATCTAAAGAATTATGGGAAGATTGCCAAGTACAAAAGAAAAAAAATTCAAGAAACTATAAAAGAGATAAGGAATACTTATTTTTACAAAAACTTAAATGTCCAAAATGTGGAAGAATTTTAGGTGGAAATGCTACAAGAAAGAAAAATGGTAACGTTTACTATTATTATCAATGTCATAGTTGTAAAATGACTATAAAAGAAAATAAAATAGAAGAAACAATTAAAATATTACTTGCTGATTTATTAGAGTATGATAATGTAGTTAATGAATTCTTTTTGCCAGTTTTAAAATCTAAATTAGATAATCCAAAAGATGAATTAAAAAAAGAATTAAAAAATTTATATAATAAAAAGGAAAGAATAAAAAAAGCCTATATAGATTCACTATTTACAGAAGATGAATTTAAAGAAGAAACAAAAATAATAGAAGAACAAATTAAAAATATTAATTCTAAATTATTAGAAAATGAACAAGCTGAAAAATTAAATTTTACAATTGATGATATTTTACTTAAAAGAGATATGGACTTTATAAATAAAATAAAATTGCCAATATCATATTTTGCTTTTAATGACAATTGGAACTTACTAGATAGAAAAACAAAAGCTGATATTATAATGAAATATGTTGAAGATATAGAATTGATATTAATAAAAAATAATTATGATGTAAAACAAGTTAATTTTAGAAGTGCTTTTTATAGTGAATTTGAAGAATTATTTAAACAAGGATATATTGATATGAAAAGACCACTCACTTTTAATTTTGATGGTATATGTGTAGATACAAGCGTTAGATATAGTGAATACCTTCCAATAGAAAAAGTAATTCAACATTTATATAGACTAAACGAATATTATGAAGTAAATTTTTATAAAGGAACACTTTATAAGGAAACCAAAAAATTAGAAATGCTACCATTAAAAAATGGTGAAGTCCCTATTAGAATATTTCCGTTACAAGCAAATAATAATGATAATGAAAATTGGGTAACAATGGGAATGCTTGCAACAAAAAATGTTCCAAACGATATAAAAGTAAATATAAGAGATGTATTTGAAACAATACCCGATAATGTCATAAAAGAAAATAATGTTAGTCAAGAACAACGATAGTTGCTTGTCTTGATTTCTTGACTAACATCAATCAATAATATAATGGAAAAATATCAAAAACAAAAACATTTTTTTGCTTTTGATGTTATCTGCCAAAAAGATTTTTTGCTAACTTTTTTCTAAAAAAAGTTATAACAAACGTGGCACGTTTTGTTGTCGTAAGACAATGAAAGTGGCGATAGTTTGTTAAATAAAATTATAAGAACTTTTACTTACGTTAGTTTGTAAAAGGACGAATAATTTTTATAAGATAAAATAAAAAGCAGTGCTTGTTATTTTATCAAAGTCTTATGAAGTTTTATTCCATTACGTAGTTTTGGAATATAACAAATAAGACAGCAGTTTCTAAGGTTGCTTAAACCTTAGCCCCCATATTTTGATATAAACGATTAGTGTTGTCAAAATATATAGGGGGTTAGAGATTTTGACAAAGCAAAATTGCCCTACTAAAAGTAGGCTCTAAATTGAATTAAGGAGGAAAAATAAAATGAATTTTGAATATAAAAAAGAATTTATAAATTTACAATATGGCAAATGTTACTTGATAGATGAGAAAGATAATTATTATTTAGTTTATGCGGAAAAATGTTTTAATCATTTCATTGTATGTAACTATATTGATGAAATGGGAACAATGATGAATTTAAATTTTTTTGAAACATTTGAAAAAGCAAAAGAATATTTTGATGAACAGTAATTATAATTAAGGGGGTTATATTTTATGAAAGAATTATCTTATTCTTTACATTTAAGTAATGATAAAAATAAAACAAAACGTGCTAGACAATATGCTAAAAAAAGTGACAATAATTCTACTTCATTTAGCAATAATGCAATTCAAAATCATCAACAATTATCAAAAGCTGATAGACATAATTTACGAAAATATGATGATAACCAAGAACTGATTTGCACAATTAAAGGAACTTCTTCTGTTGTGGAAGATACCAAAAATTTATATTTAGAATTATTTGAAAATGCAAGAATTAAATATAATGAAAAACAAAAACGAAATGATAGAAAGATAGAAAATTATTTTAATCATATTTCAAATGATAACAAAAGAGATTTAGCTTGTGAAATTATTATTGAATTAGGTGACATAGATTTTTGGTTTAATAAAGATGAAAGATTTATAAAGAAAATGACTAATGTTTACAAAGAACAAATTATAGATTTAGAACGTATTGTTCCTAATTTTAAAATAGCTAATGCAACAATTCATTTTGATGAATCTAGTCCACATTTACATATTATAGGTGTTCCATTTAAAACAGGAATGAAAAATGGTATGGAAGTGCAAGTTGGTAAAAGTGACGTTTTTACTACTGATAGTTTAAGAAATATACAAGACAAAATGAGAGAATGTTGTATTAATTCTTTTAATAAACATTATAATTTGAATTATACTCTTAAAAATAAAGAAGAAGGTCGTAACCAAGATATAAATGTTAAAAATATGGTTAATTATAGAGAATTAAAAAAGGAAAAAGAAAAAAATAAAAAAAGACTTGATGAATTAAATGATAAAGCTAATAATTTGCAAAATAGATCTAATCAAATTACGGAAATTATTGATAATTTAAAACAAAACAAACTAAATAAAAATAATTATTCCATATCTAATGAAGATATAATAGAAATTAAAGATTATATAAAATTAACTAATGAAACAACAGCTAATTTAAAATCTACAAATGATTTAACCACAATATTAGAAAAATACGAAGAAGATTTAAAAAATCATTCTAGTGAAGTTAAAAATTTGCAACAAAAAATTAATAATCGTGATAAAAAAATTGAAGATTTAAAAGAAGAATTATATTATGCTAATGATAAAGTAGATGAATTAGAAGATAAAGTATCAATTCTTCAAGATACATTAAACTACTTTAAAGATTTGTGGCAAAGATTTATAAAATTTTTGCAAGACAAATTTTTTTCTAGTGATAAATATGATAACTTTATAAATGAATTATATAACGAAGATATTATTAATGATAATGATATAAATACCATTCAAAATAAAAGTAAAAAGAAGAATAAAAATGATGATTTTGAATTATAAAAGAGCTGAAATTTACTTAAAGTATATCAGCCCTTTTTTTAGATGAATTATTAATGAAAGTATTTTAAATACTTCTTTTTATTTTGGTAAGATTCAAATAAATAATCATAATTTTGAGTAATTGATGGCAAAAATTTTTCTTTATATTTTTCTTGTCTTTTATTTTGATTTAAAGATTCATAACTTTTTAATCGTAGATTTATGCTTTCAAAAATGCAATCATAATATTTTAATCCTCTTTGACAGAATACTAAATCCGATAAAAGAATTAATATTTTATAACTTTCATTTAAGTTATAATCATCAACATTTTTTATAGAAATTTTTTGTTCAGTTAAAAAAATTTTAATTGAAGGAATGTATTTAATGTTTTCAATAAAGTTTGATATTAAAATTTTGTAAATAATTTCATTTTGCTCATTTTCTGAAAGATTTTTTGAACATAAATAATTATTTACTTTTAAAATATTTGGTTCAATAATTTTATCAATTAATATATTTAAATTATAAACATTGAAAAAATATTTTTTAATAGTATCAATGAATTTATTTAATGAATAAATAAAATGTTTAGCAGTTATTTCATTGTCATCTTCAATTTTAATTATAAATGATTCATCACTAATTTTACTTATACTTTCATCAAAATAATTTCTTAATAATAAACTATAAATTATTGCTTTGTCATTAATAAAACTTTCATTTAATACAATATATTTTAATAATTCTTTCTTGCTTTCAATAGTCATATTTCTATCCTTTCATTTTATTTTCTAAATCTAACATATAATTAACTTCATCATTCATTTTCAAATAAGTTTCAAAAATCTTTTGTTCATAATATTCTTTTTTTAAATGATAATCTTTTAATTTTTTCTTTTGAAAAAACATAGGTTTAGAAAATTCTAAAACATTAATTTGATTTTTATAAATTTCAATTTGATTAGCTAAAATTTTTAGGTATAAACTAAAATCATCATTCATTTTAAAGAAGCCTCCTAATGTTGACTTACATACCTTTAAGGTTGTTTAGTATGCTAAATAAAAAACGTATCATAGTAATAGAAAGGTGATACGAATGGATTTAAAACATACATTTGGAAAAAATCTTAAATACTATAGATATGCAAAATGTTTAACACAAGCAAAATTGGCTGAGCAAGTAGGTGTAAGTGTAAATTATCTTGGAAGATTGGAACGTGGAAAACATAGTGCTGATTTTGATGTAATAGAAAAAATAACCAAAGTATTAAATATAAAACCATTTGAATTATTTTTAGAACCAACAGATACTAAATTACCTCGTAGAGTAGATATGCAATAAGTAGTAAGATATTTTACTACTTTTTAAGTATAACAAAATATATTATCGTATGCAACTGCACTTTAAAAAAACACTAAGTTTCTTTGAGAAAATAAAGTTGGTGAAAAAAATGGAAATTGTTTTATTAAAAAAGATAAGAGAAAAAAATGAACAAACTCAACAAGAACTTGCCGATATATTAAAAGTTAAACGTGGTACTTATGCTTCTTGGGAATGTGGTAGTGATACTATTCCATTAAATAAATTATTTTTAATTGCTAATTATTATAAAACTTCAATAGATTATATTTTAGGTTTATCAAAAGAAATTGAGAGAACTGAATTTAATAGAGAAATAAATAAAGAATATGTTGGGAAAAGATTGAAAGAATTAAGACAAGAATTACAATTATCTCAAACAAAAATAGCTTCAAGTATAGGAATAAATCAATCTACTTGGTGGGCTTATGAAAATGGAAAAACTTTAATTACAACTTCTAGTCTATTTTCTTTAGTAAAAAAGTATAACTATTCTGCTGATTGGATATGTGGAAGAAAGTAATTATATAATATTAAAATAGCTTATTAAAGATACATAAATATATTTACTTATTAGCAAATTACGTGATATAATGCAAATATGAAATTTAAAGGAGAGATTTTTATGGACAAATATTCAAGTATAAATAATAAGGAATTACAAGAAATTTTAAAATATGTTAAGGAAGAACCTGTATTCTTATCTAACGAAATGAGATTATTATCAAAGGAAGAAATTTTAAATTACAAAGAAGAATTAAGTGTAGAAATGGATAATATCATACCATTAATAGATTTATATGATAATAATTTTCTTATATATAATATAACTGAAGATGTTTTTGAAAAAATAAATATTGTTGATGAAACAGTTTTTGGAAAGACAAACACTATAGAAAACTATCTAAATTTATTACCAAAAGAAGATTAATAAAGGCAAAGATAAATGAATAAAATTAAAACAAATATTAATTTGGAAAATAGTATAATTGAAAATATTTGCTTGCCAACAAATGGTAATAAAGAAAGCACAAAAACCATTTACAAAAATATTAAAAATCAAGAGATTGAAACATCGTATTATAAAAATGAAAATGCAAATAATATCGAAACAATCGATTTTAGCACAAATACAATTATAAATAAAATTAATAATTATCAAGAAATATTATTCACTCAATTAGCATATCTTGATGTAAATATTGAAAAGTTTAATATATTAAAAAAGACACAAAAAGTAACTATTTCGGATTTAATAAAAATACTATCAAATGAAAATGAGATATATCTTGGGGATATGGCTAAATTTATTACTGGTATAAAAACAACACAAAAAGATATAGTAAATATGTTAGTTACAAATGAATTGGGAGATATTGAAATTATTGATATTAAAAGTGATAATGAAAGTGGCTTTTTTGCAATAGCTTTTAAAGATAATGAAGATAATATTGGAATAACTATTCGTGGTACTGACGTATCTAATGTAAAAAATTTAGTAAAAGATTCTTTAACGGATATTAATGAATATATAACTGATAATAGTAATCAAATTGAACAAGCTAAACAATTTTATTCAAAATATAAAAATGAAAATATCTATTTATATGGGCATTCTTTGGGTGGAAATTTAGTAGAACACATCTATTTAGAAAATTTTGATAATATAAAAAAAGTTTTTGTAATAAATCCAACACCAGTATCACAAGAGTTGTTTACTTCTATAGATAAAATAAATGCTTTTAATAACTCTGACAAATTTAATTGCTATATAATAGGTGGAGATTGGGTATCGAATTTAAAAAAGTATGATTTGTATGAGAATAACGTTAAATATATAAAAAATAGTAGTCTTTTAAATGATAATATTTTAAGTGACCACGCTTTGGAATCAGCTTCATTTGATAAAATGGGAAATTTTGAATTGGTTTCAAAAGAAGAAGCATATAAAGAACATAAACATTATGTTGAAAGATTAGTAACAAATAATACTGCTATGTGGGGAAAAATTGCTAAGACGATTAATAATAAAATAAATGATTAAAATTTTTTGCTATAATTATGAAATTTATAGTGGAAAAAATATAAATTATATATTAAAATAATATTAGAAATTGGTACTTAAAAAGTTTGAAATAACTTTCCCAACCGCTCCAGTGACGTTTCTGTTCGAACTTTTTATAGTTTGAACTTATATATAGGGGCTGTTCAATAATTAAGCGATTAATTTTTGAATTAGTCTCTTTTTTTTGGTTTACACTTTGGAAGAACTTCCGACTGTAAATCAGAAGGAGTATT
>CANQSO010000049.1 GCA_947626535.1 uncultured Bacilli bacterium
GGTGTTGTAAAAAATGGGGCTAAAGTAAGAGTTATTCGTGATGAAATAGTTATTTATGATGGTACGATTGCTTCTGTTCAAAGAGAAAAAGATACCGTTAAAGAAGTTAAAAAAGGTTTTGAATGTGGTGTAACTTTTGAAAACTTTAGTGATATTAAAGAAAATGATAAATTAGAAGTATATGAAATGGTGGAAGTAAAAAGATGAGTAGTATTAAAATAAAAAGAATTAATGAACAACTTTTAAGGGCCATTAGTGAAGTAGTAGCTCATGAAGCAAATGATGAATTATTAAAAAGCATTACTATTACAGCAGTTGATACATCAAATGATTTATCTTATGCTAAAGTCTATTTTACTTCTTTATCAACTTTAGATGCAAAACAACTTGAAAAAGAAATGGATGAAGCAAGTTCTTATATTAGAAGAGAAATAACTAATCTTGTTGATATAAGATTAATGCCTAAGTTAAAATTTATTTATGATGAATCAATATCTTATGGTAATACAATTGAAAGTAAAATAAAAGAAATTCATGAAAAAGAAAATAAACAGTGAAATATTGTTTTTTTTAGAAAAGATGTGAAATAATGAACGGAATATTATTAGTTAATAAAGAAAAAAATATGACTAGTCGTGATGTTGTTAATGTAATAAGTAAAATGTTTAACACTAAAAAAGTTGGACATACGGGAACACTTGATCCACTTGCAACAGGCGTTTTAGTAGTATGTTTAGGAAATTATACAAAATTAACATCTTTACTTACTAGTATGGAAAAAGAATATATTGCCACTATGAAATTAGGTATTTTAACTGATACTTTAGATATTACCGGTAATATTTTAAAAGAAGAAAAAGTAAAAATAAGTCCCGAAGAAATTAAAGAAGTTTTTGGTAATTTTCCTAAAAAATATATTCAAGAAGTTCCTTTATACTCAGCAGTTAAAGTAAATGGAAAAAAACTTTATGAATATGCTAGAGAAAATATTTTTGTAACTCTTCCTAAAAAAGAAGTCTTAATTAAGAAATTAGAAATAATTAACATTTTAGATGATACAATTACTTTTAAAGCCTTAGTTAGTAAAGGAACATATATTAGAAGTTTAATAAATGATCTTGCCAGTAAATTAAATACTTATGGGGTAATGACCGATTTAAGAAGAATAAAACAAGGAAATTTTATGATTGAAGATTGTCATAAATTAAAAGATATAAAAGAAAAAATGTTAATAACTGTTGATAAGATTTTTAATTATCCAGTTATTAACATTAATGAAGAACAATTAAAAAAAGTTAATAATGGTAATATGTTAAAATTAGATTGTCATGATGAATTTGTTTTTGTTAGTTTTAATAATAAGAAAATAGCAATTTATCAAAAAAATCAAAATCTATATAGAATAGTTTTTAAAATTAATTTGGAGGTAATATGAAGAAAAAAATGATAGTTACAATTATTGTTATTTTAGGAATAATAATTGGAATTGGTATAAGTTTATTTATTGGTAAAGATATAAAAAATAATTATGATTATAATTTGAAATATGAAGAAAATGCTAATACTTATGATATTTATAAAAAAAATAAAGAAGTAATTGTTTATAGTGAAGAACAAGTAGAGTGTATTAAAGCTCCTTGTCCACCAATTACAAATAAATTTAAAATTAAATTTTCAGATGAAAATATGCAAAAAATTAATGATTTTATTAATAATATTTTTAATAATAGTAATAATAATTCACTTCAAATTTATAAAGAAAATATAAGTAATGAACAATATAATATTTTAAAAAGTATTATTCATAATGATGAAAATTTATTAAACAATAATTAAAAAGCAATTCAAATTTGAATTGTCTTTTTAATTATTATAATTTTAGAATTTCATCATTACTTAAACCAGTAGCTTTAGATATGACATCAATATTAATCTTTTGTTGTAATAAACTTTTGGCAATTTCAAGTTTACTGTCATTTTGACCTTCATTGTAAGACATCTTTTTTTCAGTATTTAAAATCATTTGTTGATCTTCTTCATAAGTCATCCAACTTTGAAACTCATCATTGTCATTTAATTTAGTTAATTCATCAGTATACTTAGCCACAAAATCATCTCCATTACTTAAAGTTTTTAAGGCATCTTTATCTAAATCAAACATTATTAAATACTTATATTTATTAATGTTTTTCATTTTAGATTTAAAATTTCTTCTTTTGATAAATCAGTTACATCAATAATATTGTTAATGTCATCACCACGAGATAACATTTTCTTAGCAATTTCAAGTTTACTGTCATTTTGTCCTTCATTGTAAGACATCTTTTTTTCAGTATTTAAAATCATTTGTTGATCTTCTTCATAGGTCATCCAACTTTGAAATTCATCACTGTCATTTAATTTGGTTAATTCATCAGTATACTTAGCCACAAAATCATCTCCATTACTTAAAGTTTTTAGATCATCTTTATCTAAATCAAACATTATTAAATGTTTATATTTATTAATGTTTTTTTCATCCTTATTGTACCAGAAACTGTTAGCTATGTCCATGTTGAATTCCCATATTTCAATGTTATCTAAATAGTTTTTAGAACCATCTTCATTTGATATAGTATACTTTTCAACCACATTTTTGCTGTCTTTCATATTATACGTGAAATCAATATGAATGAATTCATATTCTAAATCATAATCTTCGCCAATTTTAGTTTGAGAACTTATTTTGTTAAAAAAGTAACAAGCATTTCTAAGATGTAAATAGGCTGGATTATATGCGTTCATTTCAACGTGAATCAATTTTTTTTCTGTTCTGACAAGTAAATCAACAGTTTTAGCTCTTTCTACTAAATTACCAGTTTTTAACTCTGTTTGTAAGTAAGTAATTTTATCAATTTTTTTATTTAAAACTCTTTGTAAGAATTCTTTTAATAAATCTTCATATTTTTCATTACCAAAAATTTCTTTAAAAGGTCTATTATACTTACCATGCCAAAATTCTTTTTCACTAGTAGCGTTCATTAAAGTTCACCTCGCTTTCAAGGTGGTTATTATAAACTATAAGAGTTAAGAACTTTGTCGAATCAAAGTTAAATTAAAAAAAATTTAATTATTAATTTTTATTTGTAAAGCGCTCATCCAAGCAAAACCTAAATTATAACCGCCACAGTCACCATTAACATCTAATATTTCACCAGTAAAATATAACCCTTTAACTATTTTAGATTCCATTGTATTAATATCTATTTCATTTAAAGGAATGCCTCCTTTAGTTGTCTGGGCATTTATAAATTCTTTAGTCTTAATTGGCTTAAAAGGAAAACTTGTTAAATAAGTAATTAATTTATCTTGATTTATATCTTCCCATTTGGCATCATCATTAATTTTTAATAATTTAAAAATTAAATTAACAATTTTATAATTTAAGAAACCTTCTAGAATTTGTTTTAAAGAATAATTTGATAATTTATTATTTTGAATATTTAACCATTCTTTTAAATTATCTTCTTTATACCAAGGTACAAAATTAATTTTAATAGTTACGTTATTATTAAAATAAGTACTTAAATTAAAAATACATATGCCACTTATTCCATAATTAGTAAATTGTATTTCACCAAGTTCTTCTTTAATTAATTTATTGTTAGAGATTAAACTTACTTTAGCTTCACATCTAACTCCATCCCAATAATGATAATATGAATCATTGCCAATTAAGGCAACTAATGATGGTTCTGGTTTAATAATTTGATGATTAAAATCTTTAGCAAATTGATATCCTAAATATTCATCTTTTATCCCGGCCAAAGAACCAGTTGATATAACAACTTTATCGCATTCATAAACCTTATTATTAGTATTTATAATAAATTTATTATCAATTTTTTTAATATCTTTAACTTGTTCATTACAAATAACTTTAATATTTTCTTTTTCTATTTTATTAATCAAAGCATTTAAAATACATGTCGCTTGATTAGAAAAAGGATAATAATAACCATTTTTAATTTTAGGTACTATTCCTAAACTATCAAAAAAATCTAACACTTTATCTTTTTGCTTAATAAAAATTTCTTTAAACAATTCTATATTATTAGAATGATATTTTTCTAAATCTTGTAATTCATTCCAATAATTACAATGACCATTACCAGTTATTAACAATTTTTTACCTAATTTAGCATTTTGTTCTAAAATTGTAACATCATGATTTTGTCTTCGAATATTAATGGCACTTACCATTCCACTTGCCCCACCACCAATAATAAAAACTTTCATAAGAATCACCACAATAATTATAGCAAAAATAAGTTTGATATGATATAATTCTTTTGTTATTGGAGGTGTGAGAATTGAAAACTTATAAAGTAAATTTACCTAAAGGCGTTAAAAAGAAATTTTCAACTGTTAAGGGAGTTAAAGTTCGTTTAATTAATAAAAATTTAAAGAAAAATAAAAAATAACCGGTATTAACTGGTTTTTATATGGAGAAATTTATGAAAATAGATCGAGATAATAATACTTTTATTTTAAAGAAAAAAATTGATTTAAAACATTTAGATAGCTATGATGAAGAAAAAATTAATAAAGCTAAAGATTGTTTAAAAAAGGTAATTGATGAAACTGTTGTGGATGATTTTAAGTTTTTAGAAGAATTAATGAAATTATCAAACAATAATATTAAAGAAACTTATGATATTTTTAAAAATAATAGTTGTTATAATTGTTGTACATCATTATCTTTAATGTTAAAAAGAAAGTTAGATAAAATATTAAGTAAAACATATTTAGTAACATGTAAATCAATTGGTTTTTCAACACCTAAAGGCGATATAAAATTAAAAGAAGCTCATACTTTTATTATTTATCCATGTTTAAAAGATAATAAAATTTTATTTATACTTTTTGATGCTGGTTTTAGAAATTATAATGCTATAATGTTTTATATGAATGAAGATTCAAATGAATATCCTTATGAAACAGGAATTGCTAAAGTATTTTATCAAGATGATAAAAATTATCCTTATTTATTAAAACTTAATAAAACCTTAAAAAGAAATTTTAAAGTAGAAGATGCTAATATTTTATTACCATTTAATCCTTATTATGAAACATTAAATATTTTAGAATATGATAAAGAATGTTATAGGGCAAAACATTCATATAAAATAATGGATTATTTAAATCAAGTTTGTATTGGTTTAAATATTATAAGTGGGGAATTTACATTATGTTCTAAAGAAAAAGAAGAAAAATTTTTATTAAATGAATTATTAGAAAAAAATGATGAAGAAATTGAAAAAATTTTAGAACCGTATTTTAAATATCTTAATAAAGATAAAAAAAATTTTATTAAAGTATTACGTTTTATTCCAAATTGGTTAAATTCTAAAATTATATATGAAGAAGTTATAAATGATGTAAAAACAAATAATTATTGAATTCTCTTGTTTGTTGTGATAGATTAACATTAGGAGTAATTAAGAGGTGGGTTATGAAAAAAATTATGAAAGAACTGCTTAAGAATCCTGATAGTTATGAACAAATGTCAGATGAAGAACAAAATAAATATAAAAAATTTTTTTGTACATTAACATCTGATAAATTAAAAGAAATATTAGATAGTATACCACTTGGTAAAGGAAATGCTTTATATGGAGTTGTTGTAAGATTTTATGCTGAAAGTTTAGCAGCCAATGAATATCAAATTGATAAAATAGTAGAAAATATGACTTATGAAAGAGCATTAAAATATATAGCTGAAGAAAAGTTTAATCCTTATAATAAAATAACTTCTTCTAATGAAAATGCTTTTAAAAGAATAAGAAAGAATTGGTGATTTAAAATGATAAATATTAAAGAAGATCAAGAATTAAATATTCTTAATCATAGTTGTGCACATTTAATGGCTCAAGCTGTTAAAAATTTATATCCTGAGGCTTTATTTTGGGTAGGGCCGGTTATTGATGAAGGCTTTTACTATGATATGGATTTAGGTGGTAAAACTTTAACTAATGAAGATTTAGAGCATATTAGTAAAGAAATGAAAAAAATAGCTAAAGATGGTAAAAGAATTATTCGCCATGAATTAAGTAAAGAAGAAGCTTTAGAAATGTTTAAAAATGATCCATATAAAATTGATTTAATTAATGAGATGAATGAAGACGAAGTAATATCTTGTTATACGCAAGGAGATTTTACTGATCTTTGTCGTGGACCTCATGTTGAATCAGTTAAAGAATTAAAACATTTTAAGTTATTAAAGTTTTCTGGTTCTTATTATAAAGGTGATGCTAAAAATAAACCTTTACAAAGAATATATGGAGTTTGCTTTAAAACGGAAGAAGATTTAGAAGCTCACTTAAAAGAACTAGAAGAAGCCAAAGAAAGAGATCATCGTAAATTAGGTAAAGATTTAGGAATATTTGTAACTAATGATTTAGTTGGTAAAGGACTACCTATGTACTTACCAAATGGCTACATTATTTGGGAAGAATTAGAAAATTACATTAAAGGTAAAGAAAAAAAATTAGGTTATCAACATGTATTAACGCCTCCACTTGGTAATGTAGAGTTATATAAAACTTCAGGTCATTGGGATCACTATCAAGAAAATATGTTTCCTAAAATGGAAGTTGATGGTGAAGAATTTGTTTTAAGACCAATGAATTGTCCTCATCATATGATGATTTATGCAAATGAAATGCACTCATACAGAGATTTACCAATTAGAATTGGGGAAATAGCAAGAGATTGTCGTTTTGAAGCTAGTGGAGCTTTAAAAGGAATTGAAAGAGCTCGTACTTTTTGTCAAAATGATGCCCACTTATTTGTTACTAAAGAACAAATTGGTAGTGAAATTAAAAATGTTGTCGATTTAATTATGGAAGTATATGAAGAATTAAATATTAAAAACTTTCATTTTGAGTTATCTCTAAGAGATCCTTTTGATAAAGTTAAATATTATCCTGATGATGAAATGTGGGAAAATGCTGAAGATACTTTACGAAAAGTTTTAAATGAATATCATATTAAATATGTTGAAAAAATTGGGGAAGCAGCCTTTTATGGGCCAAAATTAGATGTTCAAGTAAAACCTGCTGTTGGACCAGAATATACCTTATCAACTTGTCAACTCGATTTTTGCTTACCAATGAAATTTAATTTAACTTATGTTGATAAAGATGGTGAGAAAAAAACACCTGTTGTTATTCACCGTGCTATTCTTGGGTCTCTTGATCGTTTTATAGCTTACATTCTTGAAGAATATAAAGGTGCTTTACCTTTATGGTTAAGTCCTATAGAAATCAATATTATTCCCGTTAATAATGAATATCATTTAGAATATGCTAAAAAAATATTTGAATTATTAAAAAAAGAAAATATTAGAGTAACTTTAGATGAACGTAATGAAAAATTAAGTTATAAAATGCGAGAATCAGTTATTAAAAAAATTCCTTATACTTTAGTTTTAGGTGGTAAAGAACTTGAAAGTAACAGTATTAGTTATCGTAAATATAAAAGTGAAGAAACAATTAATATAAGTACTGAAGAATTTATTAATAAAATTAAAGAAGAAATTAAAAATAAAAGTTTTGAATAATAATAAATATTTGTTATAATAAGTCTATAAATCAATTATAAAAGATATGATAAAATTTGATTCTTTATTAGAGAGCTTATGGTTGGTGAAAATAAGTAAGATAAAATTTTATTTCTCCTTTTTAGAGGATTTAATAAATCACGGTTTTTCCGTTATCAAAAAATTAAGTAAAATAAAGGATGGCACCGTCTATAATTGACTCCTTAAGATGGGCTATTCTTTTTAATTTTAAGGAGGACTATGAGAAAAGAAAATATTATTGTTGGAAGTCTTTGGCAACATTTTAAAGGTAAAGTAGTTGAAGTTTTAATGCTTGCTAAAGATAGTGAAGATTTAGAATTTGTTGTTATTTATAAACATGATGGAGATGTATGGGCAAGAAAAATTAGTAGTTTTTTATCAGATGAAGATGTTAGCAAAAGACCTGATAATGTTACGGGTCAAAAATATCGTTTTCAAATAATAGAAAGGAATGATAAAAATGATAAGTATTGATTTAATAAGAAATAATAAAGATTTAGTAAAGGAAAATATTAAGAAGAAATTTCAAGATGAGAAATTAGTTTTAGTTGATGAGGTTTATGAACTTGATAAAGAATATCGGGAAACTAAAATGAAAGCTGATGAAGAACGTAGTAGAGTTAATTCTTTAAGTAAAGAAATTGGAAATTTAATGGCTAATAAAAAAATAGAGGAAGCAAATAAGATTAAAGAAGAAGTAGCAAGTATAAAAGCAAATATTCCTAAGTTAGAAGAAAAAGAAACTAATTTAGAAGCTGAAATAAATAAAAGAATGATGGCTATTCCAAACATTATAGCTAGTGATGTTCCAATTGGTAAAGATGATAGTGAAAATGTTGAAGAAATGCGTTTTGGTGATCCAGTGGTACCTCCTTATGAAATACCTTATCATGCTGATATTATGGCTAGTTTTAATGGTTTAGATAAAGATGCTGCTGGAAGAGTTAGTGGTAATGGTTTTTATTATTTAATGGGTGATATTGCAAGACTTCATTCAGCTGTCTTATCTTATGCTCGTGATTTTATGATTGATAAAGGTTTTACTTATTGTATCCCACCTTTTATGATTCATGGTGATGCTGTAAGTGGGGTCATGAGTTTTACTGAACAAGAAAATATGATGTATAAAATTGAAAATCAAGATTTATACCTTATTGGTACTAGTGAACATTCAATGATTGCTAAATTTAAAGATCAAATTTTAAAAGAAAGTGATTTACCAATTACGATGACTTCTTATTCGCCATGTTTTAGAAAAGAAGTTGGCGCTCATGGTATTGAAGAGAGAGGAGTATATCGTATTCATCAATTTGAAAAACAAGAAATGGTTGTTTTATGTAAAAAAGAAGATTCAGAAGAATGGTATAATAAAATGTGGAATTATTCTGTAGAATTATTTAGAAGTTTAAATATTCCCGTTCGTAAGTTAGTTTGTTGTTCTGGCGATTTAGCTGATTTAAAATATCGTTCTTGTGATATTGAAGCTTGGAGTCCAAGGCAAAAAGCTTATTTTGAAGTTTGTTCATGTTCTAATTTAACTGATGCTCAAGCAAGACGTCTTAAAATTCGTTATAAAAATTCTAATGGTGAAAAAGAATTTGTTCATACTTTAAATAATACCGTTATAGCGCCACCAAGAATGTTAATTGCCTTCTTAGAAAATAACTTACAAGAAGATGGAAGTGTATTAATTCCTAAGGTTTTACAACCATATATGGGTGGAATGGAAAAAATAGTAAAGAAGTAGAGAATTTAATTGCTTATTATGTAAAACAAGCCTGTGTTAATGAATTATTCGAAAACCATTTCATTACAAATTATCAGATTATTGAAAAAAATAAAATGGACTAAGTATTTATTTTTTTGGCTATTTATTTAATGGGTATAAAATGAGATTAGCTTAAAAAAGATTAGTTGCTATAAAAAGGTATGTATTGTTGTTTGTATTTGGGATTCACATCAATAATACTTTTTTAATTTATTAAATCAAATAAATTTGTAGTGACATTTATAGTGACATTTATAGTGACATTTATAGTGACATATGGTAATATTATAAT
>CANQSO010000050.1 GCA_947626535.1 uncultured Bacilli bacterium
AGATTTGGAAGATTATGAAAAATGGTATTCCGAACATAATTTTTAAACATACAGCAACACTTTAGGCGAATTGAGGTTAAATTTAAACAAAAAAAGAATTTACACTTTTCTATGTAAACTCTTAATTATTTTTTAAGAAATCTAATGTTTTACGCATTTTAGCATCATACATTAATACTTCTTTGCTTCCAAATGCTTTCATTAATTCATCTTTAGTAATACCATAATTTTTAGCCATTTCTTCAGCATCTTTATCAGCTTCTTCTTCAGTTACTTCAATTTTTTCTTTTTCGGCAACTTCTTCTAATAAGAAACGATATTTAATTCTTTTAATTGCTTCTGGTTCCATATTTTTATGTAAATCATCATGAGTCATTTTAGTAAATTCAAAATATTGATCTAATGTTAAACCTTGCATTTTTAATTGTTCTTCAAATTGACTCATTAAACGATGAATTTCATCATGAATAATTTCTTCATCTAATTCTACTTTCATATTATCAGATGCTTTACTTAAAATATCTTCAATATATTTATCATCAAGTTCTTGTTGTTTTCTTTCCATTAGGATTTTCTTAACTTCATCTTTTAATTCTTTTTCATTAGTTACTTTATCATAACCTAAATCTTCAAAGAAATCATCATCTATTTCAGGTAAAATTCTAGTTTTAATTTCTTTTACGGTAACATCAAATTTAACTTTTTTACCAGCTAAATCTGTAGTATAGTTATCGGGAAATTTTAAATCAATTGTTTTAGTTTCATCAACTTTCATTCCTAAAACGGCATCTTCAAAGCCAGGAATAAAAGTTTTTGAACCAATTTCTAATGGATAGTTAGCTCCAGAACCACCATCTAATTCTTTACCATCAACAAATCCTTTAAAATCAATAACAGCTGTATCACCAGTTTCTACTTTACCATCTTCTTTAACTTTTATTTCGGCAAATTCATTTCTTAAATGTTCAATTTCATTTGCAACTTCTTCATCAGTAATTTTAGCTGTTTCTTTTTTAATTTTTAAATCTTTATAAGCTCCTAAAGTAATATCAGGTTTACCTACTAAAGTAATTTCAAAAGTTGCACAATCTTTATTAACATCAGTTACATCAATTCCTGGTTCAATAATAGGTTTTATTTTTGCTTCTTTTAAAGCCTTTCTAAAAGCATTATCAGCAACATCATTTAAAGAATCCATATATAACGATTCAATACCAACTTTTTCATAATAAACTTCTTTAGGTACAGCACCTTTTCTAAAACCATCAATCTTAACATCTTTTTGTTTCTTTTTAAAAGTTTTATCTAAGGCTTTTTGCCATTCTTCTCCTTCAATTTTAATTGTAATTTTTTCTGTATTTTTTGCCATATATAGCACGTCCTTTCATGTTTAGTATTATACATTAGACTTAAGCTTTTTGCAAACCTTTTTCTTCTTTTAAAATATTATCAAAATTAGATTTCTATTATATTTTTATTTTCTTGTTCATTAATAACTAAAGATGATGTTGTAAGTAACATACTGGCAATGGAAAAAGCAGTCTCTAGAGTTTTTCTAACTACTAAATAAGCATCTAATACTTTAGTTTCATAAATATTTTCAAAACAATTATTTTTAACATTATATAATTTTTGATAATTATTTTCTTTAATTTCTTTAATAATTTTATCAGCATCTAAATTATTATTTTTCATTATTTGTCTAATTGGACTTTCTAAAACTTCTTTAATCATTTTATCCGAAATTTTTTCACTAATTTTTAAAAGCGTTAAACCGCTTCCATACAATATACCTTTTTGACAACTACTTAATGAACACAACGCATCTGTATAACGCATCATTAATTCTTTTTTCGCCGTTTTAGTATAACCACCAACATAAATAAAAATGATTTTATTTTTTAAATTATTAATTCTTTCTTTTAAATTTTCTAAATAATAAGGTTCTTTAATACTTAAAGCTAATTTTTCTAACTTTTTTAAATGAGCTTTTAAATTCTTAGCATTAGTAGTCATAATAATTGTTTTATCTAAATCACATTTAACTTGTTTGGAAAAACCTAAATCATTAATATCTGGTAAATTTTGATATTTAACTATTTTAGCATTTGTAATAATTTCTAAATCCTCTAAAACTTCTTTTTTCTTTTCTACATAATCAATTGAATTAATTAAAATAATTTTAAAATCATTATTTGAATTTAAATCAATAGTTGTTTCAATTACATCTTCGCTAAAAGAATCAGCAAGAATAATTAAATTAGTTTTATTTTCAATCATCATATTATAAATATCATTTAAACTATTAAGATCATCTAAATAATAATCAAGAAGTAAAACATAACAATTATTTAAAATTATTTCATTTTGGTTCATTAAAAATATTTTTCTAGCAACACCTGATTCAAAATAATAACCATTTATTTTTTCAGTATAAGTTTTAGTATTATTACTTTCTTTAATTTTAATAGCCTTTTCATCTTTTGTTTTTAAAAATATTTTAGCTAAGAAACTGCCTACTTCACTATCATTTGCACTTGTAGACGCAATATCTAAATAATTTTCTTTAGTAGGCATTATTTTTTCTTTAGCTAATAATTCTAATATTTGATTTAAATATTCGTCTAATTCTTTTTTAATTTTTAAAGGTTCAATTCCTTCTTTTATTTTTTCTAAACCATTTAAGATTAGCGATTTAAGTAAGACTAATGTTGTTGTCGTACCATCTCCTACTTCTTCATCTGTTTTTAAACTTGCTTCTTTTAAAATTGTTAAAATACTATTAACTGTCTTATCTTCACTACAGATATTTTTAGCAATCGTAACGCCATCATTAGTTATAAATGGTTCTTTATCACTACAAGAAATTAACACATTCTCACCCATTGGACCTAAGGTTTTAATAACCGGATTACATAACAAATTAATACTTTCAACTAACTTATTTTTAAATTCTTCATCATTAATTACTTTTAACACATTCATCACTCATTTCTATCATATAAGGCCAATATTTCTTAGGCATAAAATTCATTTGACATCTTTTATTTTCTCTTTCCTTTATAGCGATAGTTTGATAAAAAGTAAGCCATAAATTTTCAAAATCCTTTTCATCACTACTAAACTTTAATTTATTTTTTTCTAAATCACTTACTTTTATTATCATATACTTTTTCTTAGTATGAATACTTAGTAAATCTCTTTTTAAATCATAAATCATCCATGATTCATTAGATAATCTTTTTTTAAAATGATTAGATAAATATTCGATAACATTATTAGTTGGAGATATATACGCTAGATAAAAATTAGTTTCTAATTTTTTAAATCTAACAAACCCTTTCAATTTATGAGCTTCTCTATGGACATAATTACTAATATTTAAAGCTTCATTAACACATTTTAATTTTCTTAAATATAAAATCTTTTCTCCATACTTTAAACCATTTAAAATAAAGTAATAGATAATTAATTCTTTATTTTGACTATCTGATAAATAAACATCATAAATAATATTATAAAATCTTAAAGAAATCTTTTTTAATTTTTTAGCAAAAACATCACTATTACTTAAAGACTTTTTTCTAACATTACTAAATAAATCATTTACAAAAATACTTTCATTAACTATTTTACTTGGTTTTATTTTTTCTTTTATTAGAATTTCAATGGTATTTAATAAATTATAAAAATTACCATCATATAAATAAACATCAAAATTATTCATTAAATAAACTCAATTGAACTTTCTTGATATTTTTACTTTCTTCATCTTCTAATAAAAGATTTGTTTCAATAAAATTTTTCGTAAAATATTCTTTATTCATAAAATACTTACCATTACATAAAAGAAAATATTTAGCTCTTTTTAAAACTACTCCCAATTTTTTTAAATCATTATATTCTAAGGTATAATACCTGCGATTAGAAATTATCTTTTTGGCACTTGTTGGGCCAATACCAGGAACTTTTAATAGTTCATAATAATTAGCTTTATTAACTTCCAATGGAAAACGATTTAAATTTCTTAAAGCCCACGTTACTTTTGGATCTAATAAAATATTAAAATTAGGATGATTTTCATCTAATAATTCATCAACTTTAAAATTATAATATCGAAATAAAAAATCGGCTTGATATAAACGGTGTTCTCTTTTTAATGGTGGTAGTTTTAGAGTTGGTAAATAATTATCTTTATTAACGGATACATAAGCTGAATAAAAAACTCTTTTTAAATGATATTTATCATATAAATTACTACTCATTTTTAAAATATTGTAATCACTTTCTTTAGTCGCTCCTATAATCATTTGGGTACTTTGACCTGCATTAACAAAATTTTTACTTTTATTTTCTTTTATGGTTTGCATGATATCGGTAACTTTTTGATGATTTTTATTAGGGGCTAAAAGTTTTAAGCCATCACTTGTTGGAAGTTCAATATTGGCACTCATACGATCGACTAAACTGCCTAATTTTTTTAGTAAATAATTACTAGCTCCAGGTATAGCTTTAACATGAATATAGCCATTAAAATGATATTTGCGTCTTAATAAACTAATTGTTTCAATTAATTTATTCATCGTATAATCAGGACTTTTAATTATTCCGGAACTTAAAAATAAGCCTTCAATATAATTACGTTTATAAAAATTAATCGTTATTTCGCAAATTTCTTCCGGTGTAAATATAGCTCTTTTTACTTCATTACTTCTTCTATTAATACAATACTTACAATCAAAAATGCAACAATTGGTCATTAAGATTTTTAAAAGGGAAATACACCTACCATCACTAGAAAAAGAATGACAAATTCCACTAAAAGAAGCATTACCTAGACCATTATCATTTGTTCTAGTACTACCCGATGAAGAACAAGAAGCATCATATTTAGCTGAATCTGCAAGAATTTTTAATTTTTCTTCTAAGCTCATCTTTATCACCATCATAAATATAGCACAAAAGTTTGCTATTGTCACGAACAAATGATTGCTAATATTTGGTAAAAAAAATTATTTTGATGACTCAATACTTTTAGTTTCGATTATTAATTCATCAAAATCAGAAATATATTTTTTGTCTTGAACAACTCGATATTTTTCATATTCATCTAGGGCAAACTTATCAGCTATTTCTCTAGAAATTTTACCATTATCTTTTAAAATGTTATACTCATTTAATTGCAAAAATAATTCTAATTTTTCCTTCCATTCTTTCATAGAAATAATATGTCCTAGTTTAACTTGTCGTTCAGCAAAATCTAAATACATTGAAACAAGATTATTTAACTCTTTAATTTCTTCTTCAGTTAAATAATTTTTAGCAATTACTACATCAGTTTCAAGTATTTTTCCATCTGGAGCATTTTTCCAAGTAGAAAGCCCCATATATTCTTTTTTAGAATCAGCTCGTGATTTTATAATTTCAGGGGCAGTCATTGTTGTAATAGCATAATGTAATTTATTTTGAACGTTTTTATAAAATTCTTTAGTAATATCACTATTTTTATCATAGTCATAACTACACTCTTTATAAATGTCAGTTATCTTTTGATAAAATCTTCTTTCACTTGCTCTTATTTCTTTAATTTTAACTAATAATTCATCAAAATAATCTTTCCCAAATTTAGGTCCATTTTTTAATAATTCAGTATTTAAAACAAAACCTTTTTTAATATATTCTTTTAAAGTATTAGTTGCCCATATTCTAAAATTAGTAGCTTCTTTAGAATTTACCCGGTATCCGACTGCAATAATAGCATCTAAACTATAAAAGTTAGTATTATAATCTTTGCCATCTGTAGCAGTTATTCGAATTTTTCGAATAACTGAATTTTCAGTTAATTCATTACTAGAAAAAATTTCTTTTAAATGATAATTAATGGTATTAACTTTAACATTAAATAACTCTCCCATCGTTTTTTGAGTTAACCAAAAATCTTCATCATCATATAAAACTTCAATAGTTTTATTAGTATTTTCACTTTGATATAAAATTAAATCTTTCAAATTATTAAACTTCATTTTCATCACCCTCCAAGATAATTACATTATACCACAAGTACAAACGTTTGAAAATATTTTTCAATAAAAAAAGAAAGAACAACTTTAATTAGATGTTCTTTCAATAATAAATTCATTATTTTTAACTTTTATATTAAAAATAGTATTTATTTTTAAATCTTCATTTATTAATTCATGAGCAAGTAAATTTTCAATATGACTAGTTACATATCTTTTTATTGGTCTAGCACCAAAATTAGGATTATAAGCTTCTTCAATTATTTTATTTTTAGCTTCTTCACTTATATTAATTTTAAGATGATAATTTTTTAAACGATTTTCGATTTCTTTAATTATTTTATCGACAATATCACCTATAACTTCTTTAGGTAAAGAATTAAAGATAATAATTTCATCAATTCGATTGATAAGTTCAGGCCGAAAAGCATTTTTTAAAGCATCCATTACTAACTCATGAGCATTTTCTTCATTATCTAAGATATATTCACTACCTAAATTACTCGTCATAATAATAATGGTATTTTTAAAATCAACTGTTCTTCCTTGACTATCAGTAAGACGTCCATCATCTAAAATTTGAAGTAAAATATTAAAGACATCTTTATGAGCTTTTTCTATTTCATCAAATAATACAATACTATAAGGGTTACGTCTAACAGCTTCGGTTAATACACCACCTTCATCATATCCTACATATCCTGGAGGAGCTCCAATTAAACGAGAGACATTAAAGGCTTCCATATATTCTGAACAATCAATTCTAATCATGTGACGTTCATCATCAAATAATTCATAAGCAAGTGATTTAGCAACTTCGGTTTTACCAACACCAGTAGGTCCTAAAAAGATAAAGGAACCAATTGGTTTATTAGGGTCTTTAATTCCACTTCTTGCTCTTATAATAGCATCACTAACTAATTTTAAAGCATTATCTTGACCCATAACCCGCATCTTTAAGTTATTAAATAAACCAAGTAATTTATCTTTTTCACCACTAACTAATTTACTAATGGGAATATTGGTCCAACGAGAGATAATCATAGCAATTTTTTCATCATCAACAACATCAGATAACATACCATCTTTAATTTCTTCTTGTAAGGTTTTTAATTCAGTTTCTAGTTTTGGAATAACACCGTGTTGTAGTCTTGCAACAGTTTCTAAATCATAGTCACTTTTAGCTTGATCTAATTTAAAACGAGCTTGTTCTAATTCTTCTTTTTTCTTATTAATATCTTGTTTATTTTTTTGTTCAGTTTCCCATTTATTTCTTAATTCATGTTCTTCGGCTTTTAGTTTTTCTAAAGATTCATTTATTTCTTCTAAACGTTTTTTATTTAATTCATCTTTTTCTTTTTTAATAGCTTCTTTTTCAATTTCTAAACTCATTATTTTTCTTTTTAAATTATCTAAAGATGATGGTTCACTATCAAGTTGCATCTTAATGGTCGCACAAGCTTCATCAACTAAATCAATAGCTTTATCTGGTAAATAACGATCAGTTATATAGCGATCAGATAAAGTTGCCGCCGCGATTAAAGCATTATCTTTAATTGATACACCATGATAAATTTCAAAACGTTCTTTTAAACCTCTTAAAATAGTTATGGTATCTTCGACAGTTGGTTCACTAACTAAAACTTTTTGAAAACGTCTTTCTAAAGCGCCATCTTTTTCAATATATTTACGATATTCATTTAAAGTAGTTGCCCCAATAACATGAATTTCACCTCTAGCAAGCATTGGCTTTAACATATTACTTACATCCATTGTTCCTTCGGCACCTGTTCCAACAATCATATGAATTTCATCAATAAACATAATTATTTTGCCATCACTATTTTTAATTTCTTTTAAAACGGCTTTTAATCTTTCTTCAAATTCACCACGATATTTAGCACCGGCAACTAAAGAACCTAAATCAAGTTCCCAAACAGTTTTATCTTTTAAACTATTAGGAACATCTTTTTTAATAATTCTTTGGGCAAGACCTTCTACTATAGCTGTTTTACCAACCCCTGGTTCTCCAATTAAAACTGGATTATTTTTACTCTTTCTTGATAAAATTCTAATAACATTTCTAACTTCTTCATCACGGCCAATAACTGGATCTACTTTATTATCAGAAACATTCTTAGTAATATCTCGTCCATATTTTTCTAAAACATTTTCTAATTCATTATTTTGTTCATACATAAAACATACCTCCTTTAAAATCAAATAGATTATATAACATATATTAGCACTTGTCAATATCGAGTGCTAATATAGTATAAAATATCCTAATTTATGACAATATAATTATAATGGTGAAGAAAATGAAAAAAATCTATAATTTAAAAACTTTTTTAACTCTTTTAATTACTTTTAGTTTAGTTAGTTATTTATTTTTTTGGTTACAAGACAATTATCAAAATCAAAATATCTATAATTCTTTTTCTAAACCAATAATCTATAATCCCCCAACTGATGGAAATGACTCTACTTTTAATTATCTTGATTATCCCTTTTTAGATGTTAATTTAAATGAATACAAAGAACAAAATTCCGATACAGTGGCCTATTTAGTTGTTGGGGGCACTAGTGTTAATTATCCTGTAGTGCAAACAACTAATAATGATTTTTATTTAGACCATGACTTTAATAAAAATTATAATAAAGCAGGTTCCATATTTAGTGATTATCGCAATAAATTAAATGATTTAAATAAAAATTCCATTATTTATGGACACCGAAGATTAGATAATTCTATGTTTACTTCTCTAAAACAATTATTAGATGAAAATTGGTTTCAAGACCAAAATCATCATTTAATTTATTTAACAACAGCTAATAATAAAATGCTTTTTCAAATTTTTAGTGTTTATACTATAATAGCTGAAAATGAATACATTAAAACTCATTTTATTAATAATGAATTTATTAATTTTATTAAAACCATGAAAAATAGAAGTATTTTTAATTTTAATACTTCTATCAATGAAAATGATAAAATTCTTACTTTATCAACATGTTTAGATGGTTCAGGAGATAAAAGAATAGTCATCCATTCTAAATTAATAAAGAAAGAAAGTATTTAACATTTATAATTATTTTCTATTACTTTTTGAATTTCTAAAAACAAATTAGTATCTTTATCTACTTTAATTGTTTTGATATTTAAAACATCAGCACCATTAATATTTTTAAAATACTTTTCAATGAAAATATGTATAAAAGAAACATGATTTAATTTATAAAAATGTTAAAATTATCTAAACTTAGACAAACTTTTTTCAGTAAAAAACTTATCTTCCTAAAGTTTTATTGTGCAATGAATGGCGTCGACCTTTTTTACTTAACTGTGTCTAAGAAAAAACATAGTTAAGTTTTTTTATTATAAGGGAGGTCAAAAATATGA
>CANQSO010000051.1 GCA_947626535.1 uncultured Bacilli bacterium
TTACTTAAGCCCTCTTTCTTTAAATTAATTATACTAAATAATAAATAATATGTCACTAATAAAAATACACTAAAAAAAAAGACTTTAATAGTCTATTAATTTGTTATTTCATAGTTATTTAAAATATTTGTTATATCATTTTCTTCTAACCAATCTTCTTCATCTTTAGAAGTTTTCTTTATTAAATCGATATTATTTAAATCAGTTATTAATGTTTTATCATCAGTTAAAGTATTATCTTTATTTATTTTAATATTTTTATTTCCTTGGGTAACTTCTAAACCAGCTCCACTATTAGTATCAAATAAATAATTTAGATGAATTTCATCTTCAACAATTGTATAATTACCAATTTTACCATAAGATGCCATAGTAGATGCTTTATAATAGAAAAGGCCATTTTCATCTAAATAAAGATTAATTACTGGCGTAAATTCGCCATTATATTCTCCTTCATATGTATATAAACCCGCTATATTTCGATAATTATAATTTTCTTCATTAGAATTATCATCGTTTTTTTCTTCTTCTTTAATAATTGGTTCTTCACCTTGTATTTTTTCTTTATTTAAGGTCATAAATAATACTCCAATTAAAATAGCAATAATAACAATTAAAACCCCTATTAAAATATTTTTCCAATTTTTCACTTTAATCAACTCCTTTAACAATTATACTAAATAAATTTTTAAATGTCACTAGCTGGTTTTCTTTTAATATAATGAAAGACAAAATATAGTAAAGCACTTATGATAACTAAAAAGTAAAAATTAAAACTTCTTAATAAAAGCATTCCGGATAAAGCAAGACTTTCCCCATAAAGCATATTATTAACGCTTAATAATAATCCTTCATTAATCATAACACCTCCAGGTGTTGGCATTAAATCAGAACCTAGAGTTACACATACTTGAAATGCCATAATTAAAAGAATTCCATACTCATTTAAACCAAAAGCTTTATAAACCGTATAACTTGCTAATAATAAAGATATTCTTTGTAAGAATAAAATAATAAATGATTCAATTACTAATTTAGGTTTTTCTTTAGTTATTTTTGAACATGATTGATATTCTTTTAATGATTTAGCTAATTTATTTTTTAATTTATCTTTATTTTTAATTAATTTAAGATGATCAATTAAATAGTTACTTAATTTTAATAATAGATTAGCTATTTTTTTAGAATAAATTAAAGCCGCAAATAAAAGAATAACTAAAATTGTCGTAATATAACCTAAAATAACTACCCAATTATAAAAAGGATTTATATTAAATATTTCTTTATTAAAGATAATAAAAAAGATGGTTGCTATAAAAATAAGAACTATTCGATTCATCATCGTATTAAATAAAACTAATACACTACTAGACTGATAACTTATTTTATCTTTTTTCATTTCAATCATTTGCACAGGTTGACCACCCATATTACTTGGCGTAATAGCTGAAAAATAAATTTCGGTAAAAATGTAACCAAAGGTATGATAAAAACTTACTTTTGAACCAAAATACCATAAAATTCTTTTTAAAAATAAACTGCCAAAAAAGACATAGCCAAAAACACATAAAATTGTTAAAAAGACAAAGAAAGGATTAGTATTTTTAATTGATTCAATTAAAAGATTAAAATCACAGCCTTTTAAAACAAAAACATAAGTTAAAATTATTAAAACAACAAATAATATTGCTGATAAAACGTACTTTTTCATATCTCTCACAAAATAAGTATAAAGGTTATTTGAAATTATTGCAATAAAAAAAGCCTAAATATAGACTTTATTGTTTCCTTCTTGGTGTCCCCTTAGGGATTCGAACCCTAGACCCACTGATTAAGAGTCAGTTGCTCTACCAACTGAGCTAAGGAGACATATATGGCGGAGTGAGAGAGATTTGAACTCTCGCGCCAGTTGCCCGACCTACACCCTTAGCAGGGGCGCCTCTTCAGCCTCTTGAGTATCACTCCATTACCAAGGTCACAAGTAAATTTTACTATAAAAACCTTGGATAGTCAATAACGAATTTTAGGCGAAATTCATTTAATATTTTTAAGAATATCTCGGGCTGCGATTAACCCAGTTGCGGCCGCTGCAACAATATTTCCAGCTTTCCCTGCTCCATCACCAACAAAATAAATATTTTCATCTAAAACTTTCATTTGAGCATTAGTTTCAATTTCATTACTAAAAAATTTAATTTCCGGTCCATATAATAATGTTTCCCCATTATTAACACCAGGTATTATTTTATCTAAAGTTTCTAATCCTTCTAAGATATTTTTTAAAATTCGATGTGGTAAAACTAAAGCTAAATCACCAGCTACAACGTCTTTCAAAGTTGGTTCAATAAACCCTTTATTAATCCGATTCATCGTACTTCTTCTTCCTCTTTTTAAATCTTGAAGACTTTGAATAATTGGTTTTCCATCTCCTAAAGTATTAGCAATTTTGGCAATACTTTCGCCATATTCTCTAGTATTAGTTATTGGTTCTGTTAAATTAACTTTAGAGATAAAAGCAAAATTAGAATTTTTAGATTTAATATCTTTTAAGGCATGACCATTAACACAGATATAACCATTATAATTTTCTTTAGCTACAAAACCACCCGGATTAGTACAAAAAGTTCTTATCTCATCATTATAGGTATTAGTTTTAATAAAAATTGTTGGATCATAAATAATATCAGTAATAGGATCAAGTATTTCTTTTCTAACTTCCACTCTTACCCCAATTTCAATACTTTTAGAAGTATATGGTATGTTATGTTTTTCAGCATAACTTTGTACCCATTTAGCCCCAGTTCTACCTGGTGCCACTATAACATATTTAGAATTAACAAATTCTTCATTTTTAAAAATAACTTTAAAAGTTTCATCTTCTTGCATTACTATATCAATAACTTCAGTACTTTCTTTAACTTCAACATTTTGTTTTATTAAATAATTAGTAAATTCTTCAATATATGAAGGTAATTTATCACTACCTAAATGTTTTTGTTTAATAACTAAAAGATTAGCTCCAACTCTCGCAATTTTCTCTTCAATTTTTTTAGTTTCATCCATATTAGTAGGATAAACAGTTGAATCCATTTTAAATTTATTAAAGATTTTTTCCGTATCATCAATTAAATCATAAGCTTCATTAATAGGCAGATATTTAAACAAATCAGTCTTACCTAACTTAGGAATAAAATTTAATTTACCATCAGAAAAAGTTCCCGCTCCCCCAAAACCAGATAAGATTTGACAAGGATTACAATTAGAACATATCTTAGTTTTATTCATTGGACATACTCGATTATTAGCAAATCTTCCTTTATCAAGTAATAAAACCTTTAAATTTTTATTTTTAGTTATTAATTCATAAGCCGAAAATAAACCAGCAGGTCCTGCTCCAACAATTACAACATCGTACATATAACACTCTCCATTCACCAATATTTTACCATTAAATTAACATTAAAAAAAGTGATAAATTACATACCACTTTGACTTAATTGGAATGGATTATCTATAGTTCCATATTCTTTATCCGGTTGAGGATTTTCAGTAATTTTAACAGATGATTTTAAATAAACTACTGGATCTACATATAATTGAAAACTATATACATTACCACAATATTTATATTCAATTGAACCATCTTCATCTATAAAAAAGGCACAATCATAGTTTGTTCCATCATAAGACATAGTCCAAGTTTTATTTTCAGTATATAACCAATTATTATTATGACATTCATTATTATAATATCTATTTAGATTTTGTTCCAAACATTTGGACCTTACATCATTTCCTGCAGCAAAACCATAATCACTAGCATACATTAATCCAATACCATTGTGAGATTTAGGATCATTTTCTTTTGACCAGACAAATGGATAGTCATCATCAGCAAGTGATCCACGTTCCCGTTCATAAAATTTTTTTGATGATATTTCGGCAAATTCATCAAAATCGGTTGTTCCAGCATTCCATATTACGTCACTATCAATCATGCTTCTTGCTTCATTATTTAAACCACTAGGATTACCATTTTCAACAGTAAAATCACATGTTACTTGTTTAGTTTCATTATCTTTATTACATAATCCACTACTGCTTGTGTAATATAAATCATTTAAAATATTTTTCAAACTTGCTTTACCCCAATTGCCTGTATAATTATCTACATCATACAAATATTCCCCAAAATCTTGTTGACCTTCTATTCCATCTTGTCTAATTATTTTAATCCTTTGCTCAATTCCACTATCAGTTTGAACATTCACTTTCCCTATTATTCGCCATATCTCATTATTAAATGATACATAATTATTAACATTAGCACCAGCATATCGATATTCTTCTTTATTCCAATCACTACTTATTTCACTTACATTATGACTTACTGCATATAAGCCATCGCCGTTCTCTACAACTGGTACTTTTAATCCATTTAAATTAGCAAGCTTTACTTCTTTATAACTAGTACTTAAGGTTATTTTTCCTTTCCAAGTTGCGTTCATATTTGCAGTTACCATTGGTGTATTTGGATCCATATAAAGCAATAAATTAAAACTTTTGGTTTCCCCTTTTTGTAAAACAAAATTGTATAACTCATAAGCATGTAATGAATTACTTATTACTTTATTTTCGTCATTATACATACTTTCGTTTAAATGTTTTTCGATATTTAAATTAGTATGATAATCTGTTTCATAAAGTATCGCGTCTATATACTCGTCTTGTAATTGCTTTTCTGCTTCAGCATTTAAACTTTCTAAGTTTATTGTGGCATTTGCTAGATCATCACAAGTATTTTCTATGGTAAAATGAAATGGTGTTGATTTACTTAAAAAGGTTTCTAATTCTTCCAGTTTCATTGGATAAGCTTTATCTAACGTTATATCATTTTCTCCTGTGAATGTTATATTTAAACATGCTGTATTTACTACATTTTCTCCTGTTTGTTGTTTAGTTAATATCCAATAGGCATATGTAAGTCCTATTGTAATTAAACATACTCCTATTATTCCTATTAAAACCATTATAAAAGTTTTATTTTGTTTTTTATCTCCCATAGTATACCTACTTTCTATAACAATCATATCATATTTTTGCAAAATAATTTTAAAAAAAGAAATAGCTTTACGCTATTACTTAAAGTTATAATTTAAATTTAATTCAACGATTGTTTGTCCTAAGTTATAAGGATCTAAATGAAAATTTCTAACATATTTTTCATTTTTTAAAATATGATGTACTTCATCTTTTAATTTTCCTGTTCCTTTACCATGAATTAAAACTATATATTGATTTTTTAATTTTATATTATCAATTAAAAAGGAATGAACAACTGTATAAGCAGTTACAGCATATTCACCATGTAAATCTAATTTTGGATAATTATTAATCATGTTGGATTATTAGGCATTCCTTGCTGCTGTACTTGACCCATATTTTGTTGTTGCATTTGAACTTGTTGAACATTTGGCGGAACTACTTGAGTTTGCTGTACTTGATTAGTCTGAACATTTTGAGTAGGTTGTTGAATATTTGTCTGCACTTGAGGATTAGTTTGTACAGAAGCAGTATTCACTTGTTCTGTTTGAACAGGTATAGAACTTTGTTCTTGAGCTACAGGTTGTTCAATAACATCTAAAGAACCAAATCTTTGTTCATAATAATTTATAACTTCAGATAATAATGGCATTGAATTTTTTACTCCATATTTTGTAGTAGATAATCCAGCCGCAATATTAGCAATTCTAATTGCTTTTTCAATATCATATCTTTTCCATAAACTATAAGCTAGAGCTCCATCAAATATATCTCCAGCACCAGTTCTATCTACTTCTTGAACAGAAATAGTAGGCATTACCTTAACTTCATCATTATATTGATACATAGCTCCCATATTTTTTAAAGTAATTATTATATTAGTATTAGGTAATTTACTTTTTAATTCTTTATATATATTTAATAATGTTTGAGGATTATTAAAATCAGCTTTCATCTTAGTTTGACGTTCAGCAAAATCTATTGAAAATGTTACATATTTTATATTTTTAGCTATAGCCATTATTTCTTTTTCATCACTACCATTATTAATACTACCACCTAATAAACTAATAGCATTAGGATTACGATTTATTACATTAGTAGTTGCAGTATATTCATAACCATCACTATATATAAGATCATAACTTTCTTGAAAATCATTTTTTCTTAAATGATTTACTTCTGGTTCAACAGCTACAATTGTTCTTGAAAAATTAGATCTATTTACTAAGATAATATTCATAGTAGTTCTTTTTTCATAATTAGTTTCTAAATAATTAGTATGAATATTATTATTTTCTAATTCTTTTTTAATAAAATTTCCATAATCATCATAACCAATAACCCCAGAAAAATAAGTTTCACAATTCCATTTATTTAGCAAAAAAGCAACATTACATGCAGATCCACCACTATATTCCATTCTATCTCTTAACAATATTTTTGAATTTTCAACTGGATAATTATCAACAGGTATTGTAATATCATATGCTATTTTCCCTACACTAAGAACGTTCATTATTTTTCACCCTTTTTACCTTTCATTGTAATACTATATTTGATGTTCAATTTCGATTGATGCCCCAAAAGATTTACCCATATCTAATGGATTACCTTCTTCATCAATCATTTGATTATTTTCTAGATCATTAACATAAATAATAGTTAATTTATAATTATTAGAAGTAGATGCATTTAATGTTAAATCTGATATTATTTCTTCATCATCTAAACTTGGAAATCTTTTAGATTGTTCTTCAGTTATTAATTCAGCACCTGTTGTAGTATTAGTTAAAGTATAGATTAAATCTTTTTTATTAGTAAATTCATTAACAACATCTTTCCAAACTAATTTAATTCCTGTAGCTTCAAAATCATCATTATTTGTAAGTGTAAACGTATAATCATAACGATCATCTGGAATCATATTAGTTATTGGCTCAATTTCTGTAGCTCCAGTTATTGTTACATTAGCAATTCCTCCAGCTTGAATATTTGTAGTTGCGTCTTCTCCTTGCTTTTCAATATTAGCTACAAAGAAGGAATAAGTTCCTTGAAAAGCAATTGCCACAAGAATAACCACAGCACTTATAACTGTAATATACATATAACTCATTATTTTTTTTTCATTCATATTATCACTCTATTCTATACATATTTTAACAAATAATATTTATTATTTCAATATAATTTAAAATTGAATATTATTTTTAATGTAAAGTTTTAAATCTTCTAGTTTTAAAGTTATTTGTTCCATAGTGTCACGATTTCTTAAAGTAACCGTATTATTGTTTATTGTTTCATCATCAATTGTAATAGCAAAAGGAGTTCCAATTGCATCACTTCTTCGATATCTCTTTCCAATACTTCCCGCTTCATCGTAAGTACACATAAATTCACTTGCTAAGTCGCCATATATTTCCCTAGCTTTATCAGCATGTAATTTTTTAATTAATGGTAGAATAGTTACTTTATAAGGGGCTAAGAAAGGATGAATCTTTAACACTAATCTTTCTTCACCTTCATTTATTTCTTTACAATAGGCATCACATAAAATACTTAATAATAAACGATCTAATCCAACGGAAGGTTCAATAACATAAGGAAGATATTTTTCATTAGTTTCTGGGTCTAAATATTTTAATTCTTGTTTAGAATGTTCTTCATGAACAGATAAATCATAATCAGTACGATCAGCTATACCCCAAAGTTCACCCCATCCCATTGGAAATAAATATTCAATATCAGTAGTGGCTTTACTATAAAAAGCTAATTCTTCTTTAGCATGATCACGATATCTTAAATTATCTTTATTAATTCCTAAATCTTTTAAGAAATTAAGGCAAAAACTTTTCCAATAACCAAACCAATCTAAATCAGTATTAGGTTTACAAAAGAATTCTAATTCCATTTGTTCAAATTCTCTAGTTCTAAAAATGAAATTACCAGGTGTTATTTCATTTCGAAAACTCTTACCAGTTTGACCAATACCAAAAGGCACTTTAGCCCGCATGGTTCTTTGAACATTTAAAAAATTAACAAATATTCCTTGAGCAGTCTCACCACGTAGATAAACTTTGTTTTTAGTATCTTCCGTAACACCTTGATGAGTTTCAAATAATAAATTAAATTTTCTAATAGGTGTAAACTCTAGACTACCACAATTAGGACACTTAATATGATTTTCTAAAATATAATTTTCTAATTTTTCATTAGACCAACCATCACCAGTTTCTAAACCCTTAGTAAAATCTTCAATTAATTTATCAGCCCGATGTCTAGTTTTACATTTCTTGCAATCAATTAAGGGGTCGGCAAAAGAAGCAACATGACCAGAAGCAACCCATACTTCAGGATTCATTAATATTGCAGAATCAAGACCATAATTATAAGGATTTTCTTGAATAAACTTTTTCCACCAAGCTCTTCTAATATTTTCTTTTAATTCCCGGCCTAAAGGACCATAATCCCAAGTATTAGATAAACCACCATATATTTCACTACCTTGAAATATAAAACCATATTGTTTACAATAATTAACCATTTCTTCCATACTTATTTTCATCAAAAATCAATTCCTTTCTAAATAAAACTTCTAGAAAATGTAAGAACTATTTATATTATACTTACTATTTCTAGAAGAGTAAACTAAATAATAATTTTACTTTGCAATAAATGGATTTTCTTGACTTCCATATACTTTATCAGGTTGCGGATTTTCGGCTATTTTTACTGACGATGATAGATATACGACTGGCTGAACCACGCTCGCATAGGGCGCACCGTAGTTGCCGACATAGCCAGTCGAATCCACTTGGAACACATAGTAAGCACTAGAAGAATTCGGCGATGGTGTCATTGTCCACGTGCTACCACTTGGCTTTAACCAATCATTTGTGTTACAACTTTCTCCATCATAGCCAATCATGCTTTTTCCTAAACATGTCTCTCTTACTTCTCCTCCTACTGCATATCCAAAGTCACTTGGATACATTAATCCTATATATCCTTCCCATGTTGTTGTTCTTGATACTTCATCATCACAATATTTTCCTCCTTCATTACTTGTACATTGCTCTTTGCCATTATGACTTCCTCTTTCTGCTTCATATGTTGCTTTTGCTGTCCATTGTGTATTAGGGTGTAAATTTTTTTCCGGGGTAAATAGTAGTTATTGATTTAAAAAATCAACTACTATTTTTTCAATTTCATCCC
>CANQSO010000052.1 GCA_947626535.1 uncultured Bacilli bacterium
ACCTGTTCTTATAACATTTTTTAATCTATTACATATAACATAATAATTTATTACATTTTGTTCTTTTGACATAAAATCGCCACATTTCGGTAAATTATTATAGTTTTTTATTTTATATTAGTCAATTATTATAAAAAATTAAAGTCAATATTTTTCCCTTTTTCACAATGATTATAAAATTTCTGTACTGAAATGTGATACTTTGGCTTTTTATATTCATACAATACCAAATTTTCATTTTGATACATATTATTTAATTCATATCTAATAAATTTATCTTTAATATCTAATAATAATCCTTTTTCAGTATTATATTCATGAATTCCTCTAAATCTTTCCCATGAATGTTCAAACCAATAATATTTATCATTCTTTTCATAAGTTAGGAATGTATGAGTTGGACATTTGTCGCCATCATAATGTACTATAAAATAAGTTTTTATATTCCAGTCATTTCCTCTAAAAAAATATCTTTCAAGTTCTACTTGATCCCAACATACTCCGATTTTATTTTTTATTACTTCCCTTGGTGATTGTAATATATAATCATCTGAAAATGATTCATCAATAAAACTATGTTTAACATCATCTTTATCTAACCAACCATATTCTATATTACTCATTAAATCCATAATATCTAACTCATTATAATAATTCCAAATATTCAATTGACCTTTAGCTTTTATTGATTTTTTTAATGGTGTTATATTTTTCTAACAACCAAGCATATCGCCCTTCTTCATATTTACCACAAATATATTCTTGATAATTACTTTTTTTCATATTTTCCACATAATCTTTTGTCATGTAAATACAGTCAACTAAATTACACTTACAAATAATATTCCCAAAATTTAGCGAGGTATTATCTACTAACTTCATTAATTTTTTACTTTCTTGCCACTCTTTTGGAATTTTAGTAGCACTAGCATGAATGTATAATTCTCCTCTATAATCTGTTTTCCAACTTCGTGTTTCAATTAACTTCTTATTTTCCTTTATTAAAGTAGCATAAGGCTCTGTTAAGCTTAATACTTTCATTTTATCACCATTTTAATCCTTAAATATTCTTAATATATATTAACAATTAAAAAAATTGTATTTTTAACACATTTTGATTAATTCTTTTAACGAATAACATACTTCAACTTTTTTTGTGTCATCTTTCACTATAATTAATTGCTTGCTCTATAATTTTATTAATTAGTGTCATATTCTTGCCAATTTGTTCAACAAAATTATATCCTAAAGATGATTTAATGTCATTAATAGCAAGTTGGACATATTTTTCATCAATTTCAAAGAGTTCTAAATAATTTAGAATAATATCTTCAATGAAGTAAAAATTGTTATTCTTTAATATATTATAAACTTTATTAAAGTTATCTCTATTCAATAAATTTATATAATATTCTTCATAATTTTTATATACTAAATCTAAATATGTTGAATTTAAATATTTTTCTAAAAACATCTTAAACACCTTTACCCTTTTGATTTTTTATATAATATTTTCTTATTAATTCTTCAAGAGATATGCCATATTTTGCTTTTATATCAAGACTACTCATGGAAAATATATCGATTAGCAAACCAAAGGGATCAATAATAGGTATATTATTTGCTTTAAGAAAATCTATTTTAGATTGGAATTCTTGAATTGAAATATGACTAAGAATTGTTTGGTTTTTAGCAATGTCTATATTATATTGTGCACATAAATTGTTTATTTCTAATTTATTTTTCTTAACATTCCAAATCATTCCTATTTTACATAACAATATTCCCCGTTCACTACTAGGATTGCATTTTAATCTTTGTGTCATAATCCAAGTTCCAAGATTTACAGTTCCATTTTCATCATAAGTATAGCCATCATTCGTTTTAAATTTTATTGGTATTAATAAATTACCATAATGTTCATAATAGATTTTAGCAAGTTCATAATTTTTATTCCATAGTTCTTCTAAAGTATTTAATACAAAACCTATTGATTGTAATAACTGTTGTTTTTCTTTTGGTAAGCTAGAAAAACTTTGCCTTTGATTTATAATCCACTTTCCAAGATTAGTACCATTTTCATCATAAGTATAGCCATCATTTGTTTTAAATCTTTGAGGAACTTCTAAATTTCCATAATGTTCATAATATCTTTTAGCTAATTCATAATTTTTATTCCATTGCTCTTCATATTGACTTAATACAAAGCCTATTCTTTGTAATAACTGTTGTTTTTCTTTTGATAAGTTAAAAAAACTTTTTCTTTGAATCACAATCCAACTTCCAAGATTTACAGTTCCATTTTCATCATAAGTATAGCCATCATTTGTTTTAAATCTTTGAGGAACTTCTAAATTTCCATAATGTTTATAATATCTTTTAGCTAATTCATAATTTTTTTGCCATTGTACTTCTAATGGATTTAATATAAAGCCTATTAATTGTAATAATTGTTGTTTTTCTTTTGATAATTTAGAAAAACTATTTCTTTGAGTTGCAATCCACTTTCCAAGATTAACAGTTCCATTTTCATCATAAGTATAACCATCATTCGTTTTAAACCTTTGAGGAACTTCTAAATTTCCATAATGTTCATAATACCTTTTGACAAATTCATAATTTTTTTGCCATTGTACTTCTAATGGATTTAATATAAAGCCTATTAATTGTAATAATTGTTGTTTTTCTTTTGATAATTTAGAAAAACTTTTTCTTTGAGTTGCAATCCAATTTCCAAGATTTACAGTTCCATTTTCATCATAAGTATAGCCATTATTTGTTTTAAATCTTTGAGGAACTTCTAAATTTCCATAATGTTTATAATATCTTTTAGCTAATTCATAATTTTTATTCCATTGCTCTTCATAGTGATTTAATACAAAGCCTATTCTTTGTAATAACTGTTGTTTTTCTTTTGATAAGTTAAAAAAACTTTTTCTTTGAGTTTGAAGCCAACTTCCAAGATTAACAGTTCCATTTTCATCATAAGTATAGCCATTATTAGTTTTAAATCTTTGAGGAATTTCTAAATTTCCATAATGTTCATAATAAATTTTGACAAGTTCATAATTTTTATTCCATTGTTCTTCGAATTGATTTAATACAAAACCTATTCTTTGTAATAATTGTTGTCTTTCTTTGGTTAAGTTAGAAAAATCATTTCTTTGATTACTAATCCATATACCAAGTTTTATAGTACCATTTTCATCGTAGGTATAACCATTACTAGTTTTAAAATCTCGCGGTATTAATAAGTTAGCATAATGTTCATAGTATGCTTTTGCTAGTTCATAATAATCTTCCCATGTCATTGTTAATCTATCACTTATATATCTTAATATTTCAAATAAATCTTGATTTTCTATTTCAATATCAAATGATGCATCTCTTATTTTTATATTTCTATGATTACCTAATCCATTATTTTGGATATCTTTAATTCTATATCTTAAATTGTTTTCAAGTTCTTTAATGAAATCATAGTTATTAGTTAAATCAATTACTACTGGAGCAATTAATTTTTCAATTAATTCTTCTTTAGGTGTATTTTCTTTAACGGGAATATCTCTTGATTTACACATTTCTATTAATTCTTCTATTGAATGTTTTTCTAATGCATCAAACATTTTTTTAGTATTACCACGAACAGCTAGTGCTCTACCTAATTGTTCAAAATAAACTATATCTGAAGTAGTTCCTCTTCCCATAATAACGCCATCAATATTAGGGGCATGAATTCCTTCATTATATTGATTTATGGCAAACATTACTCGAAGTTTATTATCAACTTTTTTTCCATCTAATGTTTCATCATCATAAAAGGCATCACGATTTAGTTTTCCGTCATCACCCATATCACTTGTTGATGTATAGAAAATTATATCTTCTTCTGGAACAAATTGTTTAAACCATAGAAATGCTTGTTTCTTTATTGTCTCAATATCATTAGTTCCTTCTTCTCCACAAGGTGGACAGAAATAAATATATTTTCCATTTGGTTTAATATTTTTTCTTAAAATACTAGGAATACTTGGGGCTTCATGAATTCTTTTTTTAACATCATTTAATATTGTCATATATTCTTGATATTCTTTAGAAGTAGCATTTATTTTTTTTACTCTTTCTTCTAATTTGCTTTCCAAACCAATTAAATTAATATAAGCACTTTTATATATTGGTTTTGGAAGAACACCATCTATCATCGCGTCACATAAATCATATCTACTTTCTATCTTGCCTGAGAATAATTCATTAGTATCAGGATTAGCCATATCTCTTTCATAAGAAGTTCCTCTATCCCTTACGGTATAAGCTGTCATTCCAAATATTTTTATTTTGGGATGAGTTTCAATCATCGTATCAATTCTTGCTCCCCATATAGGCGCGCCTATATGATGGAACTCATCAAGTATTAATAAATCACATTTTATATTTTCAATTTCTTCTTCATCTAATGAAATAAAACTTTGATATGTTCTAAATTTTAAATTAGGAAAATCTCTTTTTAAATCTAAATTTGGATTATCTTCTATAATCTTTTTTATATGTTCAATAATTCCGTTTGATGGGACAACATAAACTATTTTTTTATCTTTATTATCGTAAGCAAGTTGAAGAGCATTATAAGATTTACCAGTACCCGTTGCATGGACAATTCCAACTACATCTTCGCCAGATGAAAAGGCCGATTTTATCTTTTTATAACTATCTGCATTATGATCATATAAACCAATTGTTTGAAATTCATTATTATTCATTCTCATCACCTTCATAAGCTTCAATATCAATAAAATGTTTATCACTAATATCTTGCTCTATAATTAAAACTAAATCATTTTTCATTATTTTGGAATTAAGCTCATTTGATTCTATTTTTATGTTTTTTATACCACCATCAGTCATTATTTTAAAACCAATATTAGTTCTATGCATAACATCTAATAATCCACCATTTTTATATTGTTCTGGAATATATACTTCAATTACTTTTCCAATTGTTTTAGTCACTTTTTTCACTTCCTTTATTTATAACAAATCATTTTTTTACACTTTTAGTTTTTAAAAAAGCATATTACTAATTTCATTATATTATATTTTTTATTATTTTCCTAAAAAAATTAATATTACTAGACAAATAAAAATCTACTTTATATCATTTAAAATAATTATTATTTTTAAATAGATTTATTTAGAAAAATCTTATAAGAAATTAAATAAGATACTAGATAAAATAAAATATTTAAAATAAGACAAATAATAGGTGAAATTTTAAATAAATATATTAAATCAATATTTAGATATAATTCTGGAAATATTATTAATAATAAACATCCTAAAATACCGATAACAAAAATAAATAATGCTGGAATAATAACTGATTGCATTCTACCTTTTTCTACTCCCCATTTATAAATACATGGAACATTTGAACACATTAAAAAAGATACACTTGTAAAAGCTAAAAAACATATTCTTAATGAATCACCTATATTATTTACTTTACCTCTTATTAAAACAGTAATAATATAACTAACAAAAATACCTACTATAATTGAAATAAATGAATTTAAGAAAACAAATAAATATTTAGATAAAACAATTTCTTTTCTAGTAATAGGTAATGATAATAAATATTTATCTGAATCAGCATTTTCATCATAAGAAAAAGTTGAAATACTATTCATTCCAAAAAAGATTAAAAATAAAATAGAACCAACTGTAAAAATATCATTTTGAATAGAACCAACAATAATTAAAAACAAAAACATTAAAATACTAAAAATAATATTTCCTTTAAAGTTTTTAAAAACATCTAAATCTTTTAACAATAATCCTTTAATAGTATTCATAATTACTCTCCTTTTACAAGCAACAACATAACTTCTTCTAAAGTTGGAATTCTAACTTCTAATTCTTGATATTTTTTTTGAAATTCTTTTTTAGAATTTACTAAAATAAAATATTCATTTTTATATTTTAAACTCTTTAAATAATCTTCTTTTTTAATTTTTTTAAAATTTTCTTCTAATATTTCAACAATTCCATATTCTTCATCTAATTTCTTTTTTAAAATATCTAAAATAATATTACCATTATCAATAAAGATAACTTCATCAGCTAAATGTTCTAAATCACTAGTAATATGAGTAGTCATTAAAATAGAATTTTCACCATTATTTACAAAATTATTAAAAAGTTCAACAATTTCATAACGAAATATTGGATCTAGTCCATTAGTAGGTTCATCTAATATTAATAATTTTGGCTCATGAGCTATTGCACATAATACTTTAATTTTCATTTTCATACCACTGGAAAATTCTTTTAAAGCTTTATTACAAGGTATTTTAAATTCTTTTATCATCTTATAATATAATTCTTCATTCCAATTACTATAAAAATTTTTCATTAATTTATTAATATCATTTACATTTAAAACATTTGCAAAAAAACTATCATCTAAAACTACTCCAATTTTTTCCCGATCTTTTTTAGTTAATTCTTTACTATTTTTCCCAAATATTTTTACATTACCATTATCATAATAAATAAGATTTAATATAGCTTTAATAGTTGTTGTTTTCCCACTACCATTTTCGCCAATAAGACCAATAATTTTACCTTTAGGTATTTTAATATTAATTTTATCTAAATTAAAATCATAATATTTTTTTTCTAAATTAATAACTTCTAAATTATATTCCATTTTTATATCATATTTTCCTTTCCATTTTTATTTTTGTTTATAATTATTTATTAATTTTTTTATTTTAATAAAATGATGATTAATTCCTGATTTACCAATATGATAGCCATATTCATTGGTAATTATTTCGGCTAATTCTTGATAAGAACTTTCAGGATTTTCTTCTCTTGCTTTAATAACAATTAAAGTTTTTTCGTCAAGTAAAGAAATTAAATCATTATCTTTTAAAAATTTAATATCTTCTAATTGATTAAAACCAGTTTTAATACTTTTTTCTTGATTAGCTATGTCACAATTATTTAAACGATTAAGCATATTTTTATGGTCACGATATATTCTAATATCTTCAAAATAAAATAAACAATTTGGAGCTTCAAATAATCTAATCATGTCACTTATTTCTTCACTAGCTTTTAAATAACACATATAACGATTATTCCTTTTTAAAACTTTACTATGAAAATTCATTTGATGTAAAAGATTATTTAAGAAATTAGCATCACTTTTAACCATAAAGACAAATTCTAAATGATAACCACTTGTTTTGGGGTCATTAATTGAACCATTGGCTAAAAAAATGCCTCTTACAAAACCCATAATTTGTTCTTTAGATTTTAAGTCTTCTTCACTTATGGCATGAAAACGATTATTTTGATAAATATGAAGATTTTCTAAAATATTCATGACATTTTCTTTAATTTCTAAAATATAGATTTGTTTAGCTCTTAATCTTTTTTGATTACGAATAATTATATTGATATGAACATTAAATAATTCTTTTAAACTTTTATATATTCTTCTAGCTATTGCCCCATTTTCAAAAGTAAGGGTAATATTTTGTTTGTTTATAATGGCATCATATCTTAAAATAGCAGTTAATTCACTAATTAAAATATTTTTAGAGCTTTCATTATTAACTATTTCTTCTTTTAATTTAGTTGAAAATGTCATAAAAATCACCTACAAAAATTATATTATAATTAAAAAAAGTATGCAATAATTACATACTTTTATCCAGCATACCAAACATTTCTTCCGTTAAAACTCCAGCCTTCATAGTTAGGGAATCCTGGTGGCGTGATAACGTTATCTCTTGGAATAGAATAACCATTATAGAAACCTTTTGCTACGCCAAAATGAAGATGGGCTCCAGTGGTACAGGTATCATATCCGCCATGAGCAGTTGATGTTGAATATCCTCCTGCCCAACCAAGTAAGGTGCTTTGGTCTACTACATCACCTAAATCAACATTAAATCTTAATAAGTGATAGTAGAAAGTTGTATATGGTACACCATTTACAGTAACATCGATAAATAACATATTACCACCACAACTACTAGCATAAATTTTACCAGAAACTACTCCTGATGCCGCAGCATATACAGGGGTTCCTTCGAATGGACTAGGTCCACTGATATCTAAGCCATTATGATAACTTCCCCAACGATAACCTACTTTACTAGTTATGATTCCATGAGTAAGAGGTTTTAACCATTCGCCATTATCAATGGTTACGACATTACCTGCACTATCATAAATCTTTTTAACACAGTCAGTACTAATAACAGCATCGTCTCCTAAATCAGGAGCATATTCTTTACAATTTTTTTCAGCTTTTTCCAATTTTTCTTTTAAAGATTTGACTTGAGTATCAATATCTAAGGCATACTTATCATAATTTTTTAAGTCGCCATATCTTTGTTCAATAATTTTTTGATATTCAACAGCTTTAGCTTCTAAATTCTTTTTCTTTTGTTCTAGTTCAATTTTTAATTCTTCATTTCTTTTAATTTCTTCATTTAATTCATTAACGGTACTAGATACTGATGAAGATATTTGTTCAACAGTTGCAACTCTCATTAACATATCCGTTATGGTACTAGCACCAGAAATATATTCAACATAAGCATTTCCCCCTTCTACTTGTTGGAAATACTTCATAACTTGTTCCATTTCTTTTTTTAATTCTTCAATATGTTTATTTGATTCATCTATGGCATTTTGAGCTTCTTGCATTTGTTCTTCAGCTTCATGAATATCAGCTTCAGCTTGTCTAATTGCTGCCTCTTTTTCAGCTATCTCTTTTTTAGCTTCTTCCGTTTTATTATTATTTTCTTTTTGTTCTTCTAACTTTTTATTATAGTCACTTCTTAATTCTCCTAAAGTTTGTTTATCAGATGCATAAACTGGCATAATATTTATTAAGAAAAGACCTAAAATTATTAAAATACCAACTATCTTTTTCATATCTTCAAATACTTTCTAACTGCTCGCCAAGAACCAAACATTCCAACTAAAGAACCAACAACAATTAAGAAACCAGAAACAATAAGGACAAATGGGAATGGACTTGATAAAGTAAGGATTTTAGTAAAAATATAGCCTCCTGTTTCATTATATAAATAAACATATCCATAAATAGCCGCAATAATTGGAATAATACTACCAAAAATACCTAAAATAAATCCTTCAAAGATAAATGGTAATTTAATAGCTATATTACTAGC
>CANQSO010000053.1 GCA_947626535.1 uncultured Bacilli bacterium
GGTAAATACTCATCTGTAATATTCTCGTCATAACAATGTTTAAGAATAAAGGCAACATTACTTCCACCCATTCCTATTCCATTAGTAACTAATCTATAATATTTTTCTGTTCTATCCCATCTTTTATCACGATCCATTGCATAATAACGTCCACATATACTTGAAATAGTTCCAATTTTATTACTTTTAATTTTATCTTCTAAAACTTTATAAAAATTATAAAATTCTTTAACTTTAGTATCTCTTCCATCACTTATTAAATGAAAATTAATATCTTTAATTCCTTTATTAATTAATAAATCATAAAGTTTTAAAAAATGATCCATATCAGAATGAACTTTACCATTACTAAATAAACCCATAATATGAATAGTTTTATTATTTTCTAAAGCATCATTTACCATTTCATTAAATATTATATTTTCATTTGCCTCTTCATCTAAAAAATCTTTAACTAAATTAATACTTTGTTTAATTTTTCTTCCCGCTCCAATAGTTAAATGCCCAACTTCACTATTACCAAATTGACCTTCTTCTAAACCAACAGCTTCTTCACTAGCTGAAAGTAAGGAATGAGGATAATTATTCCACATATTTAAAATGTTTTCTGGATTAGCTAAAGTTACTGCATTACCTAAAGTATTATCACTAAAACCAAACCCATCTAAAACAACAGTTAATATCTTTTTCATCTTTGTCACCTTTAATAAATAATAACATTTTAACCATAAAAAAACAACTCTGTCATTTTTTCAATTAAAAAACCAGAATTAACTTGCTGGTTCTACAAATATTTTTTTATTATTTATTCTTAAAGCATCACTTATTGTGACTAAAAATTCTGAATTAGTTGGTTTAGCTCGGTCAAAATCAATACTATGACCAAATAAATTAGTCATAATACTGTAATCACCACGATTCCATGATACTTCTATCGCATGACGAATTGCTCTTTCAACTCTTGATGCCGTTGTATCATGACGTCTAGCAATCTCTGGATATAAATTTCTTGTTATTCTTCCCACTAAACTAGTATTTTGATAAAGCATCAATATTCCTTCTCTTAAATATTGATAACCTTTGATTTGAGAAGGAACTCCTAAATTATGTAATAATTCACTAGTTTTAAGTTCTAATTCTTCTGTTAATTCTTTTACTTCAACTTTACTTGAATCTAAAATTTCAATAGCTCTTTCTTCTAAAGAGTTTAATGATACTGGTTTTAACATATAGTAATCTACATGATATTTCTTAATCATTTTCATTGCATACTCTTCTAAGAAACTTGATAACACAATAACTTTCTTTTCAATTTTTTCTTTACGCATTTCTTCTAAAATAGCTATTCCATCCATTCCTGGCATTAAAAAATCTAAAAAGATAATATCAATGTCATCATTGGTTTTTAAATAGTCAATTACTTCATTTCCATTATGGATAACTTTGGTAACTTCAAGTACTTCACATTTTTTAAAATGTTCTAAGACATTATTCGTAAACTCCTTATTATCATCTACTACTAATGCTTTAAATTTTTTCATGTTCTTTTCCTTTCTTTCTAGTACTTCCTATTTACAACACCCAAAACCATAATAACAAATAAAACGTCAAAATACTAGAAAATAAAATGACAAGTACTGTCAACTTTTGTCGAGTCTTGTCATTTTTTAAGATAATTTACAATATTGATTACATTATTGACATCTAAACTATTATTACCAATAGCAAAACCATCTACATAACTTTCTTTTAAACTGCTAACTAAATCCATTGTAACTCCACCACCATAAAGGATACTAAATGATTGTTTATAAGTATTTTCTAAATCTTTTTTCAAAATATAAACAATATTATTAATTTCGTTAGCATCTAAGGCTTTATCTCCAATTAACCAATTAGGTTCATAAATAAAAGATATATACTTATAATCTTCTTTACTTATATTTTTTAAATAATAACTTATTTGTTCTTTTAATACTTTATTAGTATATTGATAATTATGTTCTTCCATTGTTTCACTAATAAAAATGTAAACTGGCATTTTAGATTTTACACATTTTTTCAATTTAGCTAAGACTTTATTTTTTTTATTTTTAAGTTCCGCATGATTTAATAATACACAAGATACGCCAATACTTTTTAACATTCTAACAGTTACTTTTCCAGTATAAGAACCATTTCCATATTCACTTACATCTTGCGCTCCTATTAAATATTTTTTAGAATACATAACTGGTAAAAAGCAAAAGGAAGGACACACTATTAAATTTTCAATATCACTTAGATTTTCTAAATTTTTTTTATAATCTAAGATTTCTTCAAGATTAAAATTAGCTTTTAAATTACATATCAAGCGTTTCAACTTCTTTTTCCTCCTCTTCTATTGGATCTAAGGCTACTAAATGTTCTTTAGATATATATTCTAAAGTTGCTCCTCCACCACTAGAGGTATAAGTAAAAGCATTAGCATATCCCAAATTATTTACACTACTAGAGGCATCACCTCCGCCAACAACAACAATTGCTTCACTCTTTTTTAAGATTTTTAATAATTCTTTCGTTCCATTAGCAAACTTAATATTTTCATAAGCTCCAACAGTTCCATTCATAAAAATAGTTTCACTATTCATAATAGTATCTGAAAATTTTTGTAAAGTTTTATTACCAATATCTAATATAACATCATTATCAATTATTTTATTAATTAATTTATATTGAGCAAAATTAGGATCATAAGTACTTCCTACAACGGCATCTAATGGTAAAACAAATTTTTCCTTATATTTTAATAATAAATCTTGAATTTTTTTAATTACTTTTGCATCATCTGTTGCAAGAGAATCGCCTATGTTAAAACCTAAAGCTTCTAAACAACTATTAGCTATACCTCCCCCACAAAGTAAATGGTCACATTTAGGTAAAAGATTTTCCATTAATTCTAGTTTATCATCAATTTTAGCTCCACCCATAATAACCGTAAAAGGATGAATGGGATGAAGAACTAACCGATTTAACATTCCTAGTTCTTTTTGCATTAAAAAGCCAATACAACTAGGAACATATTTACTAATACCATAACTTGAAGCATGAGCTCGATGTGCACACCCAAAAGCATCATTAACAAAAATATCCCCTAAACTAGCCCAAAACTCAGACAACTGAGCATCACAATTACTTTCCAATTTATTAGGTACATCCATAAAACGAGTATTTTCTAAAACTAAAATTTCACCAGGTAACATACTATTAACTCTATTTATTACTTCTACTCCATAATTTTCTTTCGAAAAATAAACATTTTCTTTATTTAAAAGAGCTTTTAAATGCATAGCAATCGGTTCTAAAGAATTTTTTATTTTATCATTATTATTACGGACTTTACCTAAATGACTAAGTATAATAATTTTACAATTTTCACTTAATAAATAATAAATTGTATCTAAAGTTAATTTAATCTTAGAATCATCTAAAATCTTACCATTTAAAATTGGTACATTATAATCAACTCTTAAGATAATTTTCTTATTTTTAATAATCATGTTTTGCAAACATTTTTTCATAATATCACAAACCTATCTAAACATTTTTTTAGCAGTTTTTAACATTTGGGTAGTATAACCATATTCATTATCATACCAAGCAACAACTTTAACTAATTGTTTACCATTATCATCTAAAACACTAGTAAGTAGGCCATCTACTAAAGCTCCACATGTACAACCGATGACATCACTTGAAACAATTGGATCCATGGTAAACACTAAAGTATCATTAGCATTTTTCATAAAAGCCGAATTAATCATTTCAGCATTAACAGACGTTTTTAACTCAACCGTAACTTCAATCATAGAACCATCAATAACAGGAACCCGGTAAGCACCCCCAAGTAATTTACCATCTAAGTTAGGTAAAACTTTACCAATCGCACTAGCAGCCCCCGTACTACTTGGAATAATATTGGCTGCACAAGCTCTTCCTCTTCTACTTAAAATTCCTTTTTTATGAGCAATATCTAAAGTAGCTTGGTCATTTGTATAAGCATGAATCGTACTCATAAAACCTTTAACAATTCCAAACTCTTTATCTAAAACATTTAAAACGGGGGCAAGACAATTAGTTGTACAAGAAGCGGCACTGACAATTTGTTCACTACCATCTAAAATATGATCATTAACTCCATAAACAATCGTTTTAGCATTACCCTTACTAGGTGCAGATATTAAAACTTTTTTAGCACCAGCAGTTATATGTGCATAAGCATCTTCATATTTCGTAAATAAACCCGTACACTCTAAAACTAAATCAACATCTAAATTAGCCCAAGGTAAATTCTTAGGATCTTTTTCATTTAAAACCGGTATTTTTTTAACTTTATTAATCACTAACATATTATCTTCAAAAGATATTAAATCATCATGAAATCTTCGATGGGTAGTATCATATTTAAATAAATAGGCTAAATCACTAGCACTTCCTAAATCATTAATTGCTACAACATCAAAATCAGTTGTTAATAACATCTGTCTTAAAGCAAGTCTTCCAATTCTACCAAATCCATTAATTGCTACTTTTATCACTTTCATCAATCCTCTCTTCTCTATTATAAAACATTTTTTTTAAATTTAACCAATAAACTCTCTTAAAATAGAATCTTTAGGCACTATTTCACTATTAATTGTAAAGAAAGGGTCTAAACTTTTAATTAAACGTCTAGCTTCCGAATAACAACTACTATCTAATGCCACCGAATACAATAGTGGTAAGGCATATACTTTTAAAACCCCAAGTTCATAAGATAAAGCCGTATTAATAATCATATCAGCTTGACTTACATAAGGGAAAATATAATTTTCTTCTCCACTTCTAACCATTTTCCAATCTAAAATCGTATTTTCAACACTTACTCCTCTAGTCTTACTATCTCTAACAATTCTTCTAATTAATCTTAAATCTAAAGTAGATATATAATTATGACGATCAATATTTAAAGGCATAAAAGGACTTAAATATAATTTAAATTTATACTTATTATCAATAAATGGTAATAGATCATCATTTAAACAATGTAATCCTTCAATTAAAATAATACTATTTTCTTTTAATTTAACATAATTACCATTATAAATCTTTTTACCTTCTTTAAAATTAAATTCTGGTATTTCAACTTCTTCATGATTTAATAATCTATTTAAAGTATTATTAAATAATTCTAAATCAATTGCTCTTAAACATTCAAAATCCATTTCGCCTTTTTCATTTCGAGGAGTAAATTCTCTATCTACAAAGAAATCATCAGTTGATAAATGAATAGCATCATATCCTTTACTTTCAAAATAAATACTTAATCTTTTAGTAGTTGTTGTTTTTCCACTACTAGAAGGACCAGCAATTAAAACAAATTTTACATCTTTATTTTGTAATATTTTTTCACTACATCTTAAAATATCTTCATGAAATCTTAATTCATTAATATCAACAAAATTCTTAATTTTTTGTTCACTTACTAAATCATTAACATTAGCAAGATATGGACAATGAATTGTTTTAAGCCAACTTTGGGTATCCATAAAATTATTAATGATATTATCATAATTAACATAATCAGGTAATTTTCCTTTTAAAGCTAGACTTGGACAAACCAAAACAATTCTATTATTGCCAATATATTTAATTGAATAACGATCTATACTTGAAGTATCAAAAGGCATAAAAGTATAGAAATAATTAAAATTATTTTTCAAACGATATAAAGTAATTAAATCACTACTTAAAAATTTAACCATTTTAGCTTTTTCTACTTCATTTACTTGCATATAGTAATTATAAGCATCAATTGGTTTTAAATGATAAGGCACAAAAGGTTCTTGAGAACTAACTAATTCAGCCATTTTTCCTTTAATTTTAGTTAAATCTTCACTAGTTAATTCATGATTTAAATTTACTTCACACAAAATCCCTTTAGGTACACTATGTAAAAATTTAACATCACTATCAAATAATTCTTTTACAGATACTAAAAACATATATTTTAAACCAGCTTGATATATTTTATAACCAGTAACATGTCTAATATCTAAAAAATCAACTTCAATATCACTATTTATCTTATCACTTAATGATACTAATTCATAATTAACTAAGGCAACCATCGCATGAGTTACGCCAAAACTTTTACTAGCCTCATAATAAGTAAGAGGTTCATAAAAACTTTTTACTTCATTTTGATACTTAACTTTAAACATTTTATCTCCCCTCTTTATTCTTTTTTATTAATTAATCAATTCTTTTAATTTATTAATTTGTCTATTTAATAAAATACACAATCTTTCGATTCTTTTATCACTCATTTTAGTTAAGTCTTGATATTGATGTAATAAATTATCAAACCATTCTACTAAACCATCTAATTTACTTATATCAATTCTTTTTAAATTTTTAACAATTTTAATTATTTCATCAAAAGGTTTTACTTCATAAAATAATCTTCCACTACCAGAAATATGAACTTCATCTTCATCATAATATTCAATATTTAGGCTTTGACCATTATCAAATATCGGAGCCACATCAAGCCATTTTAAAGCATTAACATCTCTTATAATTCCAAAGTTATTTAAATGACGATCTTCATTCATAATTATATAATCTAAAATAAACATATTTTCTAATTTTTCACGAGAATTTTCGATTCCCATTTCTTCTAACTTTTTAAGATATTCTTCATAATCTTCAATATTATCATGTCTTTTCATATCATTTCTAATTTGATAGCAAGTTACTAGTTCAGTGTCTTTAGTTATAAAACAAGGACATTTAGATACTACCATATCTTTATAAGTATCTAATGTGTATTTAACATGAGAAAAACCTAATCTTTCACATATCTCACTAGCTAATACTTCATTAAATGGTTGAATGGTTTCATTTTTATAACCACCTTTTAATAAATATCTTGTTCCATTATCAATAATCCAAGCTTTCTTTAACATGCCATCAGTTGTATTATTAGGAGTTTTTAAAGAGGCTTCTTTAGTTATTGATTTACTATTAATCGATAAAGATGCTTCCATAAACTCGGCATAGTCAAAATCATTATCAAAAAAATTAATATCATCATAAGAAATATCACTACCCTCTGGTTTCAACCAATACTGATCACTTAAAGATAAACCAAAAGCTTTATCTAAAAGTTCATAAGGAGCTGTTATATTTAACCGATGTAATAATAAATCTAATTTATCACGCCATGAAGGAATACCTCTTCCCTTGAACCATTCACTTAAATTAGTTCTAAAAGGTGTATCATTAATGTCATCTTCAATATAAAAACTTTTTAAAATATAAGGAGCATGATTAATATCATATACTTCATATATTCTATCAAAAAACTTAGAGGTTTCATTATATTCAGCAGTTAATACTTCAACGTTTTTATTCATCAGAATACATTTCATAAAAGACACCTTCATTCTAATTAAATTTTAACATAAATTGCTTTTTTTTTGAATACTTTTTCCAAATTCTTACTATGATAATTATAGGTGAACAAAATGAACATTATTCCAACAGTTTTAGAAAAAGAAAATAATCGTGAAAGAGCTTATGATTTATATTCAAGATTACTTGAAGATCGAATTGTCTTTTTAACAGGAGAAATAGATGATACATCCGCAAATATTATTATTAGTGAATTATTATATTTAGATAGTAAAAGTCATGAAGATATTTATTTATATATTAATAGTCCAGGTGGACAAGTTACAAGTGGTCTAGCTATATATGACACCATGAATTATATTAAAAGTGATGTTAAGACCATTTGTGTAGGACTTGCAGCTTCAATGGGAGCTTTTATTCTTTCAGCAGGAAAAAAAGGTAAAAGATGTGCCCTAGAAAATGCCGAAGTAATGATTCATCAACCTCTTGGAGGCATGCAAGGACAAGCATCAGATATGAAAATAGCTTGTGAACATATCTTAAAAATTAAAGATAAATTAAATAAAATCTTAGCCAAAAATACCAATCAAAAACTAGAAAAAATCACAGTTGATACTGACCGTGATAATTTCATGAGTGCTAAAGAAGCCAAAGATTATGGACTAATCGATGAGATAATTAGTTAAATTATAATTCTAAAATAAATGGACTACCTTCTTGTTTGCCATCTGATGACATATATCTTTCATTATTTGCCAATATAATTATCATTTAGAGTAATTATTCTTAATAGATAATTGCAAATAAAAGTGTCTTAAAGAGATTATTCGTCTACGATAATTGCGTCACCAGTGGTGTCGCAATCATTTATTCTATCTGCACTATTTTTATATTAATTTTGCTATGGACTAATTTTAAAAAAATCTTTATTGGACATTTCTAAAAATCTTTACAGCGGTCAACAATTTCTTGCATTTTTCTATAATTTTTGCTATGATGTATACAGATGAAGGAAACTTCATACAATAAAAAAAGGATATATCTAATTATTCGTGTAATTGGATACTCTCCTAAAATTTTGGGTTTTAGAAAAAGCCCTTTAACACAAATAAGTGAAAAGGTGCTTTTTCATTTTTTGTTTAGTTTTTTAATCTATTTTATAAATTAATATAAATATTAATAAAAATACTAATATAAATAAAAATTTAATTATACGATAAAAAGCTTTTTCTCTTCTTGTCATATGATTTCCTCCTCCCATAAAAGAATAGTTATTTATGGTTGGAGAGCACCTAACACTAATTAAATATATCCAATATCATTATATCAAACTATTGTTTTGGAGACAATATTTTTATCACAATTAACTACATTTTTTCTTGCATTTTTCTATACTTTTTGCTATGATACTATAGATGAAGAAAACTTCATAATATAAAAAAGGATACATCTTGAAATTTTCAAATGTAATCCCAATTCGATTTTTTAGAAAAGCATCCGATAATTCAACAAACGTTGAAATCAGATGTTTTTATTTAGTTTAAATTAAGCAAGTAAATTGCTGTGATAAGTGAAATATTCTACAAAATTCTCTTTTAGTCACAACAACCATCACCTCAATGTCATCAACTTAAACTTCTATTTATTAAATATCTCGCTATGACTACCTGTTGCGACCAATAAAAGGTTAAGTTTGTCATCTTCGTACTGATAAACTAATAACCAGTCAGGCTCTATATGACACTCTCTACAAT
>CANQSO010000054.1 GCA_947626535.1 uncultured Bacilli bacterium
ATTTATCGTGAAACAAAAAGTGTTGAGATTCAAACAATTGGAGCAGGAAGTTTAAATCAAGCAATTAAAGCAATTGCCATAGCAAGAGGTTTTGTAGCACCATCAGGAGATAATCTAATAGTAATACCAGCATTCAGTGATATTACAATTGGTGGTGAAAACAAAACAGCCATTAAATTAATAGTAACAAATAAATAGCACTTCATATTTGAAGTACTATAACATAATAATATTTAACATAACTACTCCGTTTTTATTTATAAAGAAACGGAGCTTTTAAATATTCACATTTTTTAATAATTTTTTTATTTGACTAATAACAATTTGCATTTCACTTTCAGATTCAATTTTTTCAAGTTTTATATCACTTAACGGATTATAAATTGCAACATACACATTTAATTGTTTTTTTTCATTATAAGTATTATCAGTATAAACAATATATTGCTTACTATTCAAAATAAAACTTATTAATATTTCATATTTTATGCTATTGCCATTTTTATCAATTATTTCCATATATATTTTTTTAGCCACTTATCTCCTACCTCCACCTAATTTTTCTCCTAATTCATCAATATCTATATCGTTATTTTCATTAATAATAATTGTTATATTTAAAATTTCTTTTATTTTTTCTTTAAATTCGTCTTTAGAAACAAATTTACATAAATGATAAATTTTTTGAATTCTTTGTTTAATTGCATCATAATCATAACATTTTAAATAATTATTAAAATCTTTAAGAATTAATTCTAATATAAATTCTTCAATTGGTTTATTATATTTATTATTTTCATCTAACTTTATTTTTGCACTTTTATTAATTGCATAGTAAAATTTTTCAATTTTCTCTTTTTCCATAAATGAAGATAAGTAATCGGTAATAGATTTAAAATTACCATTCAAAATATTATAAAACTTCTCATCATGGCAATAATATGTTAGCCACTTAAAAAGGACTATTTCATCACAGTATAATTCCTTTTTGGTTTGCTTTTCATATAATGTTTGAAAAGCCCCAACGGTTATAAGATTAATTGGAATATTAATTTCTAATATATCTTTAATATAATTTTGAATTTTTTCAAAACTTAAAATTCTTTTTGAATAATCAATAGTACTAAAAAAATTTTCTAATCTTAAATATATGTAATCTTGCCTATTTTCTGATTCTATATCTTCCTTTATTTTTTTTAATTTAATTTGGATTAAAAATTCTTCAATTGTTTCTATACTTTCAGCTATTATTTCTTTTTTCTTAGGTAATATTCTATTAATAGAATTATATTTAGTATAAATATCTATAGCTTGAATGAATTTGATTACTTTATCTTTTTTTTCATATTTAGATAGTTCATCAATTATTCCAAATAAATTAGCTGAAAAATATAATTTTTGCATTTTATCTTTTCCAATTATCTTTTCGATTATATCTGCAATATAAGTTTCATAAATATAGCTATAATTTTTTTTAGTAAATCTTATGGTTAATAATTCAGTATATCCCTCATTTAGGCCAACACCTATAGAAATAGTTGGATTAGTTTGATGAAAGCCACAAAATTCAGCTTTGGCTTTACTATCATAATAACTACTTGCCATATGAAATAATTCATGGAACATAGTACATTCATTATCATCTTCAAGTATAGCTATTTCATTTTTTTTAACATTATAAGTGCCTACAGTTTTAGATGAAGAATTTACATCATCAGCTTTTAAATTGGCAATTTTTAAATTATTAATGTTATTATAAAAAAATTTTAATGAATCTTCTGAAAAATTTTTTTGCATAATATCTAAAAATTCCATTATTACTTCATATGTTGTTTCTTCAATTTGTTCTTTATCTATTGTAACTGAATAATCAACTATTAATTCTGGGGGAATATTTACCTTAGATATATCTTTTGGAAAATAATCTTTTTGAAAATTAATACTACTTACCATTTTTTCCACAAAATATATAGGAACTAGAATTCGGAAATTATAATACGCAAAAAAGATTTTATCTATTACATCAACAATTTTTTCATATTTTTTAAACTTTTCCAAATTAAAATTAGGATTTTTTGATAAAATTTTTAAAATAACTTTTTTTAAACTATTAGGTAAGTGATAAAAATAATTTAATAAAGGAACACTTGAAAACAATGTTTTTAAATACGCATTATAATCATTTTTTATTAGTTCAAAATTAGATTTTAAGTTTTTATCTTCCATTACTATCACATTTAATCATTTAAAAACTTTTTTCTTAATGATTGATTCCTTTCTAATTATCTTTTTAGCCAATAAGTAGTCATTCCACATGGTAAAATCAAATTACTATTTTTAACAGGTATGCCTATTTCATCTGATAATATACTTCCATCTATTTTAATTATTATTTTTAAAATATCTTCAATAATAGTTTTAGATAAACCGGTACTATAAGAATTAATTAAAAATAAAATTGGTTCATCACTTAATAATTCACTACATAATTTAACTAAATTATATAAATCTTTTTCAACTTGCCATACTTCATGCTTACTTCCCCTACCAAAACTAGGTGGGTCCATTAATATAATGTCATATTTATTACCTCTTTTAATTTCTCTTTTAACAAATTTAAGACAATCATCAACAATAAATCTAACTTTCCTATCTTCTAAATTATTTAATTTAACATTTTCTTTAGCCCAATCAACCATTCCTCTTGATGAATCAACATGGACAACACTTGCCCCTTCTTTTAAAGCCGCAACAGTAGCTGCACCAGTATAAGCAAATAAGTTTAAAACTTTAACTTCTCTATTTTCATTCCTAATTAAATCTCTAATTAAGTTCCAATTAACCGCTTGTTCAGGAAATAATCCTGTATGTTTAAAGCCCATTAATTTTAATTTAAAAGCTAAATCTTGATATTTAACGATAAACTCATTTGGCATTTTAGGATTTTTAATTTGCCAAGAACCTCCTCCGGTATTACTTCTTGTATATTTCGCATCAGCTTTATTCCATAAATCACTTTTTTCTTCATCCCATATTACTTGAGGGTCAGGTCTTGCTAAAATTAAATTACCCCATCTTTCTAATTTATCTTTATGGGCTAAATCTAATAATTCATAATCTTTAAAATCATTAACTAATCTCATTTTATTTTTCCTTTAGTTAAATAAGCTAAGAATGGATCTAAAAATTCAAATATTCCCGTAATTAAAATAAAATAACCAAAAACAATAATATGGGTTTCAACACCAAATAAGAAATTAATACTTGTTAAAATACCAGTTATTACAAATAAAAATAATAAAGCTGTTTCAAATTGCCACATCTTACTTTTTTTATCATGATACATATCAGCTTTTTTTAATTTAATTAAAGATAAGCATAACAACCAAGCTAATATTGTAATAGCTAAATATTTTGGTGTTTCAACAACTTTTAAAACATATCCTACTATTCCAACTACTAAACTAGCTAGACAAGTAAAAGCACTAGTGTAATCTTTACTTTTCATTGTAAGTAAAAAACTAATAGCATTAACAACAGCATAAAAACACATTGTACCTAAAAATAATTCATTAAAGAATGTCCAACCAAGTAAAGGACAAACAAGTAAAAATATACCATTTAAAATTAATAATCCACTACAAACCATATTCTTTTTTAAAACTTCTAACATAACTACTCACCTCATCATAATCATAAACTTTTTTATAATTTTTGTAAAGTATTGTTCTTTTTTTTATTTTAACTTTTGATTACCTATATTTAATTAGTAATATTATTTTATAAGCAAAACAAGAAAACATTTTATTGTTTCCTTGTTACTAATTTTCATTATTTATTTCTAATAAGCATTTTTTGTTTTTCTTCGTTAATACTATCAGTAAATAGCTTAGAGTATTTCTCCTTATTGTTCAATATGTATTCAAATTTTTTTTCATTTAATAATTGATTTAGTGTTGTTAAAGTTCGTTTATCTCTTTTTTGTAATAATTGTTTTAATTTTGTCAAAGTAAATTTTTTCTCATTTGTTTTTTTAATTTTTTTATTAATTTTGTCAATCTCATCTTGTAACCTTTTCGTATTAGCATTTTTTACATCTCTAGCTAATAAATCAATATAGTAAACATTTTCAGTTTCAATAATAGCATCTTCTAATTTTTCTATATTTGCATCTTTTACATATTTAGCAAAATTATAAATATAGTAAAAATCTTTAGTTTCAATAATAGCATCTGTTAATTCTTCTATTTTTGTACCTTTTATGCAATCAGCAAAATAATAAATATATTCAGCATTTTTAGTTGCAATAATAGCATCTGTTAAATTTTTTACATTTGCACCTATTATGTTTTTAGCAAAGGCATATATACATTCGGCATTTAGGGTTTTTATAATAGCATTTTCTAATCTTTCTATTTTTGTTCCTGCTATATCTTTAGCAAAATAATATATACATTCAGCATTTTGAGTTTCAATAATAGCATCAGTTAATTTTTCTATATTTACTCCTTTTATATTTTTAGCAAAAGAATATATACATTCAGCATTTTGAGTTTCAATAATAGCATCAGTTAATTTTTCTATATTTACTCCTTTTATATTTTTAGCAAAAGAATATATATATTTAGCATTTTGAGTTGTAATTATGGCATTTTCTAATTTTTCAATATTTATGTTTCTTATATTTCTAGCAAAAGCATATATCCATTCAGCATTTTGAGTTTTTATAATAGCATTTTCTAATTTTTCTATTTTTGCACTTTCTATGTATTTAGCAAAATTATATATCCACTCTGCTTTTTTAGTTTTAATAATAGCATTTTCTAATTTATCTATATTTGCTTCTTCTATGTCTTTAGCAAAATTACATATCCACTTTGCATTTTTGCTTTCAATAATAGCATCTTCTAATTTTTCAATTTTTGATTTTTTTATATCTTTAGCAAAGTAATATATATATTTGGCATTATGAGTAGAAATTATAGAGTTTGTTAATTTTTCTATATTTGCTTCTTTTACATATTTCGCAAAGGAATATATATAGTAAGCATCTTGTGTTTCAATTATCGCATTTTCTAACTTTTTTATATTTGTACCTCTTATATCTCTAGCAAAGGCATATATCCAATCTGCATTTTGAGTTTCAACAATAGCATCTTCTAATTTTTCTATATTTGCTTCTTCTATATTTTTAGCAAAATAATATATATATTCAGGAGCCTTACTATTTATGACTGTTTTCATTCCTATTTCTTTATCAATAACTCCTAAATCTACTAATTTTAGAAATCCTTTAAAGTTTTCTTTTAATAATTTTTCAATATTTGTATTCATATATTTTTTACTTTTCATATTCTCATAATTTTTTCCTTTCATTTTTCGTTATATACTATAATAAAATATTTTAGTTGTCAATTTTTTACTTCAACATTATTCTTTTTCATTAACACTCTTTTAATATCTAACCAATCACTAACTCTTATTAAATTTTCTTCTTCTAAAGACAAATCTTTATTATGCCATGCTGTATAAAGAAGTTTTAATTTAGCATTTTTTAGATTTTCTAATTTATCATCTATTTTAATATCACAATTAACAATTGCTTTATCTTCGGCAAAAATATAATTTCTAGGATCTATAAAATCTAAATTTTCATATAAAAATTGATATTTATCTTTTAAATTATTTCCAGCATAAGAAATTATCTCAGGCCATATATAAGCAGTACAAATATATATCTTATAAATTTCATTAAGTTCTTTTAAAACTTCATAACAATTAGGTAATAAAACCGCATTCTGATACATATTTAAATCTTTAAATTTATTAAAAAAATCCATCTTTTTATTTCCTAATAATTTTTGTAAACTATAAAACTTATATTGATTAACATCTATTTTCTTTCCTAAATATTCTTCTAAATAGTAAATAAAATTACCACCAGTTAAAACATCATCCATATCAATCATTATTGTTTGCAAATTAACACCTTCTTTAAATCATTTTCTTTAACATGTAAGTTATTTATTCGATCATCTATTATTTGTTTTATTAAATTATAACTTTTACTATTAACATTTAAATTTAAAATTAATATTTTAGTATATTCTAAACTTATATCAATTAAATTATTTAACGCTTTTACAACAATATACCAATTATTATTTTCTAAATTAAAAACTCCTCCATTAGTTAAGCTAGTAAAAACAATTTCTCCATTTATAACTTTAATAATATTTACTTCATTTAAATTAAAACCATAATTAATTTTATTACTAAGATTATAAGAAATTATTATGCCAACTTTTTGTTCATTATCATAAATATCTCTTATTCCTAGCATATAATCCCCCTTAAAATTCTTTTATATCATTATTATATTCTTTATCCATTAAAAATTCATGAATTATTTCTTCCTCATTTTCAACATATATTTCTTCTATTCTATCTACCCGACATTTTTCACTAATTAAGATAGCTTCAACTTTTTTAACAGCTTCATCTAAATTGTCATTAACAACAACATAATTATATTTAGACACTTCATTTATTTCTTGATAGGCCCTTTGAAATCTTTTAATTATTTGTTCATTGTTTTCAGTTCCCCGTTTTTTAATTCTTTTTTTAACTTCTTCCATACTAGGAGGTAAGATAAAAATTAAGATTGTTTCCGGAAACATTTCTTTAATAATACTAGCCCCTTCTACTTCAATTTCTAAGATTACATCTTTACCTTCATTTAATAAATTATTAACTTCTAATTTAGGAGTTCCATAATAATTACCAGAATAGTTAGTATATTCTAATAGTTCATTATTTTTAATTTTTTCTTCAAATTCTTCTTTAGTTACAAAATGATATGTTTTATCTGGAATATCATTTGCTCTTATAGGTCTAGAAGTATAAGATATTGATAAATAGATATTATCATTTTTTTCAAGTAATTTACTAATAACTGAACCTTTACCTGCACAACTAATGCCTGAAATAATAATTAAATCTCCTCTTTTACGTTTTTTAATCACATTACCCGCTCCTTTTTTTCTTTATTATAATATAAAAAAGGGGCTGTTGGGAAATTAAGTAATTAATTTTTTCAATAGTTCTTTTTTTATTAAATTTAAAAAACCTAGAAAATACAGTACTTTCTAGGCCATTTGTAATACAATAATCTTGTTCAAGGAGTTGTATTACATTAATCATTTTAGCATTAAAAACGGCATTTTCATAGTTTAGTCAGAAAACTGTAATGTAAATTTGAAAAAAAGGATAAATTTATGAGTTTTTTAGAAAATTTAAGAGTAGAAAAAGATATAAAACAAAAAAAATTTTTAACTAAAAATATCGCAGATTATTGCTGAAAATTCCGTACATCGCGCATAAAAATATAATCTTTTATATTTAAATCAAAATAAAAGGATTGTTAGAAAATCAATAATTTAATTTCCCAACAGCCCCTTACTTTAATTTAATCCTTCTAAATAATTAGTCATTTTAAGACTGATATTTTTTGTAAAAGGATAAGTATAAGTTTCACTATTAGTAATATTGGGGGCAATGATTACCATACTGTATTTTGGTTCATTTCTTGGATAAAAAAGGGCTAATGTGGAATTAATGGTTTCTACATCAACTACTCCATCATTGTTACTATCATAAAATGTTTCACTAGTTCCCGTTTTTCCTGATACTTGCAAATCAGGATTAGCATAACTAGAAGCTGTCCCGCCATGAAATACTTCGTAAAATCCTTCTAATATGCGGTCATAAAAACCTTGATCTAATTCTACTTCATTTAATATTTCACTATCTTTTTGGGCAATGTTTAATTTCAATCTTTTTCCTCGATTAGCAATGGTATTAATATATTGAAATAATTCGACAGGTGTATAAGTGTCGTATTGGCCAATTGATAAATTAAGAAGTAAATCCCCACTGATGGTCTCGCCTATCATACCAATTTTTTCATTTGGTAAATCAATATTGGTTAAAGAGCCCAAACCATAAGAGGCAAAAGTATCTCGATAAGTATTAAAGTTTTCTTTAGTTACCGGTAGTTCCATATTATAGTGATAATCATTTCCAGTTGTTTTAATGGCTGTGACAAATTGAAAGTAATTACTTGATGTTTTTAAAGCTGTAATATCATCAACATAGCCTAATCTTTTATAAGAACATTTTGATGGTTGATAATAAAGTTTAACACAACTATCTAATAATTTTTGACCAACCGTTATAGCCCCAGTTTTATAACCAACTGTTGAACTAGCCCCTTTAACTACACTACCCATTGCAAATGAAGATGATAACATTCTTCCCGTTATTTCTTTAAAACTTCCATCATCATTTAAAATAATACCACTCATCGCTAAAATGTTACCTGTTAAAGGTTCGCCAATAATACTATAAGCATCATGAAAATATCTACTTTGCTTTTTATTCCTTGCTAAAACTAATTCATTTTTTAATTCACTTTCTAACTTTAATTGTAAATCAATATCAATATTTAAAACTAAATCATTACCTCTTTTTTCTTCGCTTACTAAATCTAGGGAATAATCACTATTAACTAAATAGGTTGCTTTCTCACCCTTTAAAACATCTTCATAAGTTTTTTCTAAACCACTTATTCCTACTACATCTTCTAAATTATATCCATCTAAAACATATTGTTTACTATCTTCTTTAGGAATACTTCCCACTGAACCAAATATATCTCTTAAAGTATCATTATAAG
>CANQSO010000055.1 GCA_947626535.1 uncultured Bacilli bacterium
TAAATCTTCTTTTGTAATCGAATAAATAATTTGGTCATTTCTTTCTTTAGTATATTTATTAATTCTTCTATTTTTTAAAACAGCATCTAAATGCATCCCAGCTTTTGCCATAACTTTGCCACTAGCTGGATTGCCACTTATGTGCCGTGCTTCTATTAAATAAACATCACATTCATTTAATAAATATAAAATAACATTTCTAAGAGCTTCTGTTGCATATCCCTTACCCCAAAATTTAGATCCATAACAATATCCTAATTCGACTATATTATCATTTTTATTAATGGTAACTGCACAGATACTGCCAATTAATTCATGAGTATCTTTTTTTTCAACAACCCAATTATAACTACCATTATCATATTTATCTATCCAATTTTTTATTATTGATTTAGTTTCTTCAAGATTTTGATGGACATCCCAATGTAAAAATTTACAACATAAAGGATCAGTTGCCCAATTATGATACATTTCATTAGCGTCTTCAATCTTAAATTTTCTTAATATTAGTCTATTAGTTATAATAGTTTTTGTTTCAATATTTTTCATAATTTAAACTCCAACCTTATTTTAATATTTTTTTCACTAATGCCCTTGTATATTCACATTGATTTCTATCGATTCCATAAATGCTTCCAGTCCCATTAAGTGAACCTGTTGCACAACCACCGCCACATAGTGTTAATGCTTCACAATCTAGGCATTCATCATTATTAAATCTATTTCTTTTTCGCCATATTTCCCAATTTTTATTATTAGCAAAATCCGAATCAATAGTTCCCATATAATTTGAACCATATTTTTCTAAAGCCTGACAAGCATAAACTTTCTTATCTGGAAAAACAGTAATTTTTCTAGTAACGCCACAAGAACTTTTAGCTAATCTTGCATCTTTACTAATAATTTTATTATATAAATCTTCAAAAACATAATCTACTGCTTTATTGTTATAACAAATATAGGACTTTAACATTTCATAAGCTAAAGTTTCTGAGTACTTTTGATTTACTCCGTATGAATCAGTTATTAAAATATTTACAGCATACTCATATAAATTTAATTCATTTATAATATAATTTAGCGTTTCTGAAAAATTATTAACATTATCATTATTAGCTGTAATCATTGGTAAAACTTTAATATTATTTTCTAGAAGTTTTTTTATATTATTCATAACAATATCAAAACTGCCAAACCCATTAATATCTTTACGATGCATATTATGAACATCTTTTTTTCCATCTAAAGAAACCTGTACTTCTACATTATATGTTTTAAATAAATTTATTATTTCATTATCTAATAATGTTAAATTTGTATTAATAACAATATTAGTATCACTATCTTTAAACTTATTGAATGCATAAGGTATAGCATATTTTAGAAGTTCTTTATTTAATAGTGGCTCACCACCATAAAATGTGATTTGTTGCCAATAATCGTCATTTTTGACATTATCCTTTACAATATCAAAAAAAATATCTAATGATTTTTTTGCAACATCAAATGTCATATTTTGATGATTTTGCAAAGATTTGCTATTATTACTACGATAAAAACAATAATCACAATCTAAATTACAATTAGTTGTAGTAATTAAATATAAAGATTGAAATTGTTTATCAGTAGTTTCATCAATCATTTTTTTTATATATTGTTCTTCCCATTCCTTAGTTGTAAGGATATTTAAATCAATTAATTTTTGCAAGGAGCATTCGATAACATCTTTATTTTTATTTTTTCTTATATAATTAATTTCTTCTTCACTCAAAGCTATTTTCCTTCTTGAAACTGCATCCCATACATTATTATTATCTATAATATGAATAAATCTACTAATTTTCATTTTCTTTACTCTTTTCATAACTACTATCTTTATTTTCATTTTCTAAAGCATATTTAGGGAAATATCCCAAATCATAAACATTTTGACATTCAGGATCTGGTGCATAAAAGTCATAATTATATTTAGTTAGTGCATGTAACCTACATCCTCCTCGGCATAAATTTCTCGCTAAACAATTACCGCAAATTCCTTTTAATTTATCCTCTTCCATTTTTTTATATTTTAGTAATTTTTCATTTGTTTTCCAAATCTCAGATATTTTAGTATTTCTTACATTATCAAAAATAAAATACTTATTATCAGATGCAACATGACAAAGGGCAACATTACCAGAATATCCAATGCCTAACATAGCTTTTCCCCATGGGCAAAAACTGTGACGATAAATATCAATTGGAACTATTGCCATATTTAATTCAACAGACAAATTTTGATCTTCATTATGCTTTCTTAAAAAATCATAATAAAATTCATCCATTAACTTTTTAATTTCAGGATACGAAATACCATGTTCTTCATTGGCTTTAATTCCTTTACCATATTCTATAATATTTGGTAATAGCCTAAATCCCAATCCTAATTCTTCATGAATAACTCTAGCCAATTTAGGAATTTCATCATAGTTATTTTTACTAAGAACCGTTATAATTCTAAGTGGTATTCCACTATCTTTAATTATTTTTATCATTTTAAAAGTTTTATCAAAAGAGCCATTGCCTCTAGTTAAATCATTAGTTTCTCTGTTTATTCCATCAAGACTAATAGAAATAGATAATTTGTCTTTAAAAGGTTTTAAATAATCTATTTGATTTTTTGTTACAATAGTACCGTTTGTCTCAATACTTACTTCTAATCCTAATTTTATAGTTTCAACAATTAATTCCAAACAATCATGTCTACAAAATATTTCTCCACCTGTCATATTAACTTTTCTTAATCCAACCTTTTTTGCGTCCTTAAATATTTCTAACCATTCATCTTTAGTAAGTTCATTTTTAATGCAACTATTATTTTCATTCTCATTTCTACCGCAATAAACACATTTTAAATTGCAACGATTAGTTAAAATTACTGATAATATTTCTAAACTATCTTTATTCATAAATATAACCTACTTCCTATATATAAAACATTAAATGTTATTTTATTAAGAAAAAACCTTTTTAAAAAGGCTTATAACTTACCCTCTACGGCAATTATAATTTAATTTTTCTTTAGATATTTTTTTGATTTTATTCAAAAATTGTTCTTTTTTGTTTTCCATTTTCTTCACCTCCCTTTATTAACTCATCTATTAATTCAGAAACAACATTACTTGTTATTTTAGCATAATCATAGCCATTAATTTCTGTTATATCAGCAAAACACTTTCCAGTACCAAATCCTAAATTTATATTTAACTCTTTAACTATTTTTTTTATATTATTAATTGCTATCTTTAAATCATTTAAATTTAAATTATTCTCTCCTGTGTGAAATAAATTAGAATAGCCTAAATCATTTTTTACAAATATTGCTTTTTTTAGATATTTTTCAATATTAAATTTATTTATTTCATTATAAGGTAAATTGCTTATATTTTTTAAGATACTTGTTGGACAATACTCTAAAGCCGTCATTTTTAATTTTCGAGTATTCAAGCAATCAATATCAATTGAAATAAATAAATTTTCAATTTTAAATTTGGCTAAATAATATTTAATTTTTTTTGAATCAATAAATAATACTTGTTTTTTTATATCTTTGGGAATATCTTTTCTGGTAATTCTTCTTTTGTATTTTGGAATGCCAATTATAAAAACATAATCTATATATTTTTCATACAATAATTTTGAAAAAACATTTCCTTTCCATATCTTATTATTATATTCATAGGTATCACTATGCATATCAAAACATATTATTGCTGAATTTTTTACTTTATTAACATTTAATTTTTTTATAGCAAAATAAGTTTGCTTATGGTTGTCAGACAATATTAAATCGCATTTTTCCAACATTTCATAATTTGTAGAATAATTATAAATTTGTTTTAAATTTTGAGAAATAGATATTGGATTATTATTTTCATATAAAAATTCCTTATATTCGTTATATAAGTTTAGTAAATATTTTCCGTATTTATGTTTTTTAGTAACTAAACTCATTATTTTATCTAAATTTTTAGTATCTATTTTTTCATCAATAATACTATTATCAGACAACCAACATATCATTTAACGAAGCCTCCCATTTTTTCTTTCAAGAGTATTTATTTTTTCATAATATTCAACAGTTTCACGGCTATAATATAAGATTTTACCACTAGGCAATAATAAAACTCTTTCAATGCCTAAAGCATCAACAAAACTTGGATTATGTGAAACAATTAACATAGTTCCAGGAAAAGTTTTAAAAGTTTCAGCAATTATTTCTTGAGTAGAAGGGTCTAAATGATTGGTTGGTTCATCTAAAATAAGAAAATTAGCATTTTGTAATGATAACTTAGCTAAAGCAGTTCTTGATTTTTCACCAGGCGATAATACTTTAACTTTTTTAAAAACGTCATCACCAAAGAATAGAAATCTACCTAAAACAGAACGTAATTTTCTTTCTGACATATTTACATTATTAAAATTTTCTAAAATAGTTTTATCATAATCTAATAGTTCATGTTCTTGAGCATAATAACCAATATCAGTTTTGCTTCCAATTTCAATTTTTCCCGTTAATGTTGTTAAAATTCCCATTATAAGTTTTAATAATGTTGATTTACCAACCCCATTTTCACCAACAACTAAAAACTTTTCGCCCTTATTTAAACTAAAACTTATATTATTTAAAACTAATGGAGAATTTAAATTATACTTAAAACTTAAATTTTCTACTTTTAAAGGCATAGTATTGCTATCGCGATTCATTTCTAAATTTATTTTAGCTTTATGTTCATTAGGCAACAATTCTATTTTATTTTTTAAGAGTTTTTCTAATTTTTTTTCACGTTCTTGCGCCATTTTTTTCTTTTTGCCAGAAGATGTGGCATATTTATTAATAATTGCTTTCAATTTTTGTTCTTCTCGATTTTGGATTTTAGCTTGATTAATTAATTCTTTTTCCTGTTCAGAGCTTAATTTTATAAATCGTTCATAATTTCCTTCATATAATTTAAAATTCTTAGTTCTTTTGTCTAAAAATAAAGTTTGATTAGTTATTTTATTTAAAAAATCTATATCATGAGATATCACTAAAATACCTCCTCGATAATTTTTTAAATAATTTGTTATATATTCTTTACTTTCTTTATCTAAATGATTAGTTGGTTCATCTAAAAGCATTATTTCAGGATTTGAATAAAGTAATTTAGCAAAAGCAACTTTAGATTTTTCTCCACCAGAAATTTCATTTAATTTTTTATTTAACAATTCTTGATTAATATTAAGACCATTAATAATTTTTAGTAATTCTGATTCTGCGCTGTAGTAATTCCAATAATCTAATTTAGTATTTATTTTATCAATTTTCTTAAAAATATTTTCTTGTTCTTCAGCATTTAAATTTAAAGTTAATTTTTCATATAATAATTGTTGTTCATCTAATAACTTTTTAATAGGTCTTCCTAAAGAAACAAATTCTAAAACCGTCATATATAATGATGGTACTTCATCTGTAATTACTTGTGGTAACCATTCTATTCGCTTATTGCTATCAAAAATAATTTTTCCTTCATCAGGTTCCAGTTTTTCCATCATTATTTTAAATAATGTTGTCTTACCTGCTCCATTTATTCCCACAATACCAATATGATAATTATCATTAATATGAAGGTTAACATTTCTAAAAAGTTCTTCTGTTCCAAAAGACATAGTTAGGTTTCTAATTTCCATAGCTTCACCAACTTTCAAACTTTGTGTTTATTTTAAATATTTTTATCCAATGTGTCAAGTTTTTTAAACTTATCCTAAAAATAAAATTGAAAGTTCCCGTATTTTAAAATATGGGAAGTAAGTCATAAAAATTTTTTAATTATTAGTTTTCAAATATATATGTAACAATTGAGTGACTTTTAATTATATCTTTAATAACTTTATCTTTGATTACTAAATTAATTTCTTTATTTTCATCTGATGGGTTTAAAATAATAATACTTGTTTTTAAATCATTTGTAGCAGATATACCATATAAAGAATTATCATATAAACTAATGGGATTTATAATATCCCCTTCTTTAATAAATTTAGAAATATGACCAAAATAATAATATATAGGTGTCTTAATAAAACTTTTTTCATCTTTGCTTAAAATAATCGGACTTTTACAAAAATTATTTTGATGATTAGGACCACCTTGATAATCTAATAATATATTCCAATCAAGATAAACACTCATGCCATTATTTAAATCACTTATTAAATCGATTAGTAAAATTTCAGCATCATGCACCCATTCTTTTTCATTATAATTAGAAAATCCACAACATCCTTCTGAGTGCATAAGTAATAAATTAGGATATTTTTCATGAATTAATTTTAAGTTAGTTGAGTGATTACCAGTATACCAGTGATAAGCTATTCCCTTAACTTGGTCATTTTCTTCATATAAGTTATTAACTATATTATACAAATCTTCTTTATTATGGTCCCATAAAAATAATGAGATATTATCTAACTTAGGCAATAAATAATTATAAATAAAATCTTTTTGTTCATCTATTGTAAAACAACAAGATTCCCAACTCTGCTTAGCCATTGGCTCATTTTGCATGGTAAGATATTTAATATTAATACCATTTTCTTTAAAAGTCTTAATAAAATTTAATAAATAATCTGCATAATCTTTATAATATTCTTTTAACAATTTTCCGCCATTACATAAACTATTGTTATCTTTCATCCTTGATGGTGGTGACCAAGGAGATGCAAGAATTATTAAATCTTTAACTTTTAAAATATCTTTTATAAAAGGAATTATATAAACTTTTTCATGACTAAAATCATCATTTTCATAAGAATTAAGACAAAAATCATTACTTCCAATAGATACTCTTCCCCAAGAATAATCAAGTCCATCCCTACTATAATAAGCAGTGATAAATTCTTTCTTTTTTAAACCACTTAATTTATTATAATTAATCGCACTTGCTTCAGTTAAGGCTCCACCAAAGCCTAAAAAAGCTTGTCCTTTAATATCAGGATAAACTTTAATAATATTAAATTCTTCATTATTTAAATCTTTTTCTTTAATAATCGTTTTTTTCCAATACTTTTTTTCATTTATATTAGTTTCATATTTAAGCATTTTAACCACCTATATATACTATACTTTATAATCAATAAAAAAAGAAGAGTTTATTCTTCTTCTTTAGGACTTTCTAAATAATCAACATTAACTTCATCAATACTATCAACTTCATCTTCACTAATCATTTCTTCATAATCATCTTCCATATCTTCTACTGGTACTTTTATTTTAGTATCACCAACAATTTCAACGCCAAGTTCTTTATCAACATCTAACATAATATTACCATTTTCAATATTAACATTACTTACAGATGGTTGTTTTAAACTTCTTACCATAATTTCAGAAGAATTAGTTAAATTTTGATCACCTTTTAAAGGTACTTGATATAATTCATGATAACTATATCTTTTAGTATTAACTTTAGTTTTAGTATCATTATCATAACTATACCAAACGTTAACATCAAATGCACCATCAACACCGACTTTACCAGCTTGATTCATTCCTTTAAAATTATGATTAATTACCCAACAACCTAAAACGGTATTTATATTTTCATCAGGAGTCAAAGACAAATGAAGGGTATTTGCTTTTTTTGCTTTACCAACAACTGCCTTAGTTACAATCTCCTTATAGTTTGCCATAAATATTCACCTCTAGTTTAATCTATGCATAATACCCAAAAATTGTGCTTTAATTAACTAAAAAATAATGATAAAATATTTTTAGGTGATAAAAATGGATTGTTTATTTTGTAAAATTGCTAATAAAGAAGTATCTAGTGAAATTTTATATGAAGATGATATTGTTTTAGTTTTTCTAGATATTAATCAATGGAATGTTGGTCATACATTAATTATTCCTAAAAAACATGTTGAAGATATTAAAATGGTTGATAAGAAAACTTTAAATCATATGTTTGAAGTTGCTCTTAAAATTAGTGAAAAGTTAATGTATAGATTAGGCGCTACAGGAGTAACTTATAGTATTAATTATAAGGACGCTCAAGAAATTAAACATCTTCATCTTCATATTTGTCCTTATTATAAAGATGAAAAAGAACCAATGGAACTTAAAGAAGTTTATGAACTTTTAAAATAGCTTAGGCTATTTTTTTATTTGATTTGTAAGGCATCGATTTCTCTACCATAGATACCTGCATAGCCTTCTGGAGTATTATCTACTTTACTTACCCAAGGAAGCCATGAACCGCCTTTTAAGTGAACCCGATATGTAACACCTTCTATTTGCACGCCATCAATAGCATTACCTAAATTACCAGCATAGTCATTACGATTTTTAACCCAAGGTAACCAT
>CANQSO010000056.1 GCA_947626535.1 uncultured Bacilli bacterium
AATAATAATTCATCTGCTACAACACTTTTTGATTTATTTAACATTTCATTAAAGGTCTTTTTTCTTTCAGGTCGTTCAGTTTTCATTCTTTCATTGTGTTCTTTTTCATAATCTTTTACTTTCAATTTAAAACCCTTAACATACTTTTCTGTTAAGGGTACTAATTCTATATTATTCTTTGTTAATTCTAACTTAATATCTTTATTACTTTTATATGCTTTCTTTTCTCTTTTATTGTGTGATCCGATTTGTGCTAAATCATTGATAGTCATTATCGGTTGACTTCTAAATATTCCATAATTCATTATATCATCCTCTCTTTCTTATATTTTTGCATAATAAAAGATACTTTTATCAAGTACCTTAAACTCTTGTATTTACTTACCAAAATAGTCATTTCTTCTATTTTTGGATTTAACCGATACCTCCATGTCCGGCATCAATAACAATTTTCTTTGCCATAAATATTCCTCCTATCATAAAGTATGATAAAAGTCTATTTTGGTGCTCCACTTTATTTTTATCTTGCTATATTTTTATTAGAATTTAATCAAAGTATCTTAAGAATTATTAAACTTCAAATCATGCAAATATATCTACAAATCTCTGCGAATTTCTCTGCAAATTTTTTATAAAAGCGGCAAAAAGCGGCAAAAAGCAGCAAAAAAGTGGTGAAAGTGGTAAAAAAAGTGGTGAAAGTGGTGAAAGTGGTGAAATTTATTTAATCTTCCAATTTGTATCACCTAATTTTGTATCATTATAATTTTTTTCATTATTTTTTAATGCATTTAATAAATATCTTGCTCTGCTAATTTTATTTTATAGCAAAAAAATTAAGCTTGACTTTTACATGGAATTAGGGTAAATTATATAACACCAAGCAAGGAAAAAAATTAAATATATTTACTTACTTAAATATATTTGTTATAATTTTCTTGTAAAGTAGATATAATAATATTGTAGAATATTATTATATCTACATTTGGTCTATTAATTTAATTAATGGATCAAACCCGTGTTAGCGCCAAGCGCTGCTTAAAAAAGTAACCTTTATATGGTTACTTTTTTAATATATTTTAAAATCTTTTTTTATTTAATTCTTTTAATATTCTTCTTATTTCTTCCACTGAAAAAAAATATTTTTCGCTTTTTGTAAATGACATTTTATTTTTATATTTATAATCGTATTTATCAATATAAGTTAGCATATCAGATACTTGAAATAATCTTTTTTCTTCGTGATCGAAATCCACTCTATGCTCAAAACCATCATACCTTGAAAAGATTGAGTCGAGAATTATACCTAATGTTTCTTGCCCATTATCATAATATATCACAATCTTATCAAATCTACTCAAATAATCTTCATGTTTTTTTATCATCTTATTTATTTCACTAGAAACTTGCTGTCTTAATACACGACTACTATCAGTATATTTTTTATCAGTGATTATTGTGTGATATTTTACAGGTATTTTTCTTGAAAATTGATATATAGCATTAAATATACTTTTTCTTTTTTTAATATCAAAGTTTGAATAATCGCCACGTCTCATTATTAAATCAGCCATGTGAATCATTTTAGTATAGCCAATTCTATTAAGTCTCTCATTTAAATTAGAAAGTTCAAGCATAATATCATCATTTTGTTCATGAAAAGTAAATGAAACGCCATAAAGCTTAGATGCACCCTTGCCAAAGCCAAATTCTCCAGTTTCATCTACAAATATATTTAATCTTTGCATAATATTCACCCCGCTAAAGAAATTATATATTATTTTTGTGAATATTTAAATGTATTTTAGTAATTTCAAGTAGCCTATGAATGATTATGCATAATCACAAAATCTGCTTGCACACCTCCAGCATTTATGTGATTAGATAATACTATTACATCATTACCTTTTCAGTAAAAACTTTGAACTCGATTCTAAAGTTTCATCACCTGTTCTAGTTAATGAACTTTCTATTCCCAAATTATCAAATCTTTTTTTAATATTTACTTATTTTTAATGTATGTGCTTTTCAACTATACCATTACTAGATGTACCAGGGTCAACATCAATAAACGATTTTCTTTGCCAAAAATATTTCTTCTATCATAAAGTATAATAAAAGTCTATTTTGGTGCTCCACTTTATTTTGAACTTGCTATATTTTTATTAGAATTTAATCAAAGTATGCTAGTTTCTCTGTAATCTCTGCGATTTTTTTATAAAAGCATCAAAAAAATTATTTTAAAATATTATTTATATTCAATATTCTTATCAATAATTTTAAACTTAACCCACTATTTAACTTAACAATAGAATTAACATCATTATTAAAAGCTTTGCTAACTAATTCAGCAGATTCATTAATATTTTTACCAATTTCAAATTCTTCTATTTCTTTTTCATCTTCATAAATTATTGAAAATGTACCATTATATTTTTTAAGATATGGATTATAAGTTCCTATCAATTGAAATATCTTTTTTTAAAAATCTTAAATATTGATTATATTTTCCAAAATCACAACTTAACTTTGGATTATCACTTACTATATAAGATATTCTATTCTTTTTTAAAAAGCTAATAACTTCACTTAACAAATCATCTGAAAAGCCAATTTTTACTTCTCCATTACCAAATGAAACAAGCTTATATTTCATTATATACGCCACTACAAAAGCATCATCATTATATGCCTCATAAAAATTATTTTCATTTAATTTTAAATATACAACATTATTCACTTTATCACTCTAAACACATTCAATATTATTTTCTTTGCACCATTCTATAGCAAGTTTTTTATATTTTTCATCTCTAAATTTATACCAATCATCAATAATATCAAAATTAATACAAGTATCTTTAAACCTTCTAAAAGCTCCCTTACCATTTATTGAAATATATAATTGATTATAAATTATTTCATCTTCTATGGTTTCAATAAATTCTTCCATCATATTATATTCATCTATATCATATTTAGTAGGTAAGCAAAGATATTCATCATATACTTCTTCTTTTTCTTCATCACCAATATCACTAAATTCATCAATATAAACAATTTCAAAAGTTTTGGGATTTAAATAAGCTTCTGTATCCATTCCCATATTAACAAATTCTAAAGCTTCTATTACATCATCTAATTTAACTTTCATAATTACTCCTTTACTTTACTTCATAACCATTCTTAATTAAAAGAATTAAACCTTTTAAATTTTTATTATCAGTTTTTATATTATATTTTCGATAGTCATATTTTTTATTAGTTCGATATCCGGGAGTAAAATAACAATTAGAATATCCTAAGTTGTCGGTTTCTAAAACAACCTCTTTTAGTTCATAACAAGACATATCATCTAACATTCCTAATCCTTCACCTTCAATTATACACGGATATTTTTTGGCATCTTTATAATTTTCTAATTCTTCTTGTCCTAAAAAAACTATATTAAATGTTGTTTGTGACCCAAAATCATAATCCATGTGCATGGTATCATTTTCTTTTAAACCAAGATTTTTTAATCTAGTCGCAACAGCATTCTTTAATTGACTATAATCGGGAAGATCTTTGGGATGTATCCAACAGTGATACTTATCTTCTTTATAATATATTTCATATAAATGATAGGCTAAAGAATTAAATGTTGCTAATATTGTATAAGCTAAATCGGCAACGGTCATTCTATCTGTTATTTCTATAACTCGCCAAATTTTGTTTTCTAACCCTTCAATTTCTACTCTAAATTTTAATACTTTATTCATTTTTTCCACCTTCCTAAAACCAATCCTCATCTTCTTGTTCATATTCTCTTAAAGACGCGATAAAGTTATTCATATTATCTTTAATTTCATGACACAAAAGCTTATAATCTTCAGTTTTTATAATATTAAACTCACTCATACATTGATAAAATTTTTTAATACTAGCTGCCATTTCTTTAATTGAATATTCAGATGACCATAAACATTTTCTAATAAACCAATCATCCAAAAAGTCATATGCCATAAAAACTCCATCTTCCATTTTAGTTACTTCATAATAACTTAAGTAGTCATTAATATATAAATCAATATTAGCAATATGATTTCTAATGGTCTTTTCAGTTAATTTTTTTTCATTTAGCCAATTTTCAAACATTTCTAAAAATTTTTTATTTCGTATATTATTCTTTTTTAAATTTTCTTCATATAATTTATAATCGTTCATATATTCTCTCCTTTTCTATTATAAATCTTTAAAGCATATATTCTGGATATTCATAACTATATTTAATTTTATAAAAATATCTTCTTACATACAAATTATTTTTACTTAAATTAAAATCTTTATAATCATATAATTCAGTATTTCTCTTATCAAATAATAAAACATACGTTTAGGTACTCCAGTTTTATCAATATCTTCTACAACCTTTTTTAATTCATCATTAGTAATATCATCAATCATTCCTTTACCTTGACCATCAATTATATATGGATAATGCATACCATTTCCTTTTTCAAATTCTCTAGAGCCTAAATAAGTTATCTTAAAATTTGTTGATGCCCCTGTGTCATAAATCATTTCCATAGTATCGTTTTCTTTTAAACCAATATTTTCAAGTTTAGTTATAACAGCATTTATTGGAGGAATTTCACTATGATCATCTTCAATACAAACCCAACTATCCTATATTTTATTGTTATATTTTATATAATATAAATGGTATGCTAAAGACTCAAAAGTTGCTAATATTGTATAGGCTAAATCGGCAACAGTTCTTCTATCAGTTATTTCTATTTCTCGCCATATTTTATTTTCTAATTCTTCGATTTCTACTCTAAATTTTAATACTTTAGTCATAACTCACTTCTTTTCTATAAATATTCATATAGATTTTTAATTGTCTTTTCAAATTCATCTAACATAGCTGGACGGTTCCGAAAATATTCTTCTTTAATTTCTTTTAATATTGATTTAACTATCTCATCAGAATTATCTATATGCATTATATAATTTACTTCACTGGCAACTTCTCGATATCTACTTCTACTATTTGCAAGCTTAGCATCATTTAAACAAGACCTTTTATAAATATCTAATATTTCTTTTTGATATTTAGGTAGTAAATATTTTTCATACTCTTTTATGTAATTCATTTTATAATTACAAACATTTAAAAATAATTCATCATACATTTTTTCTTCAATATATATTTTATTTAAACTGTCAGAATAATAATAATCTTTATCATTTTTAATATTTTCAAGTATTTTATTTCTTTCTAAATCCCAATCTTTAGTAGAATAAAGTTTTTTTATCTTACGATAATCATCTAAACTATACTTATCATATTTATAAAATATTTTATATAATATATCAGTATATTCATCCATCATTTTATTTTTTAAATAAATATCTGCTAAAGTATTAGCATACACTCTACTATTATAATTTTTTTCATCTAATCTTTCATTTAAAAGTTTTATAGCTAAATTAGAATTTTTATTTTTAATTAATTCTTCAATATATCTTAAAAAAACATTATGGTCATATGAATATTTTTCTAAAATTTTAATTTTTTCATTTTTATTACCTTGTAATTCATTAATTTGTATTAAATATTTTACGTAATGTTCTCTTTTATAGAAATATTTTTTATCTTTAGAATTATCAAGTGCGGCTAAAAGAGAAGATTTGATATCATTTAAATATAATTCATTATCAATAAACCATTCTAATATTGGTTTTAAATCAATTCCATAATTATATAAATATTCAGTTTTTGCTTCGTTAGTAACATAGTCTAGTATATTTTTTAAAATGGCATTGTCATAATCTAATTTTTCTATAATATCGAAAATTATTGCAATAACACTTTCAGCAACTTCACCAGTTGAACCATCAGAATCATCAATACTTGTATTAGGAATGGAATCTAGTAAAATAGTACAAATTGTAAATGCTGTTTCATAATCTTTATCATCTACCAATTTTTCTGCTTCCCTAATAAAAACATGCATAGCGTATGTATAACTTGATGTATTATCATAAGTAATATAACCTTGGCGATTATAGCAACTTAAAATGGCATTTTGAATTTTATTTTGATAATTTTTTTTGGATAATTTAGGAAAATAATTGTTAAATTCTATCCTAAATTTATTTAATAAATTACTATCATATCTTAAGCTGTTATAAAGAAATCTTCTTAAATCTTTTTTTGGTATTTTATTTACAATATTTTGCAAATCATAATTATTATTAGATTTTAAAATTTTATGTTCATTTAAATAATATAAAACAGCTGCCATATGTTTACAATAGCCATTAGATTTATAATAAGGACAAGTACAATCGCCATCAAGAAATATATCATCTTCAATTTCTAAATTTACTTCATAATTACTATTTCCTATTACCGTTGCACTTATCATATTATCTTCATCAATTTTGACATTGCTTACAGCATCATTAAGATAATATTCATATCCTCTACTTAAAATATGTTCTAAAAATTCACTTTCAAAATTTATTTTCATATACTACTCCTAATTCTAATATTTAACTAATCAATATCTAAATTATTTTTGGTTATGCAAAATACGGCATATAAAGGAACCGATTTAATATTATTTTTAAAGCCAAAATTCTTACTAGAAATTCTTATACCATATTTTGGCTTATATTCTTCCATATAATTATTCAAGCTTCTTGATTTAGTATGAATATTAGATTTTACTTCAACGGGTATGATTAAACCCTTTTCAGATTGTAAAACAAAATCTATTTCACTATTAAAATCATTTTTCCAATAATTTAAATTTAAATCATTATATTTTAGGGAACATGCAACATAATTTTCAGTAAGCATCCCAATCATTAATTCATTAACAGCTTCGCGATTTTTTATTAAATAAATTGGAAACTCACTTAAATTGGTAAGAAGGCCAACATCATTCATATATAATTTAAATGCATCTAGTTCTTCATGCATTTTTAATGGTACACCTATTTTAGTTTTAAGGCATTTATTAGCAACACCGGCATTTACTAGCCAATTAATGGAGTCGCCAAAGATAGAACTAGTTCCTCCTTTTTGTACTAATTTATATTGAAACTTTTTATTTTCTTTAGCAAGTTGGACTGGTATTGAATCAAAAGTCGCGATTATTTTAGGCGCATCAGTTGTTTCACTATATTTAGTAATATCATTTTTATATGATTCAATAATGGAGCTTTGATAATCAATAGCAGTTATCAGTGAATTGGAATTTATAAATTCATTTACTACTTCTGGCATTCCACCAATTGCTAAATAGTTATAGTATAAATCTAATGCTTCTTTGTGAAGTAATGAAGGTATTTGTTCATTTGTCTCATAGCATTCATTTATTTTTTCTAACAATAAATCATTTTTAGTATTAATTAAAAATTCATCAAAAGATAACGGATAAATTGTCAAAAATTCTACTTTACCTACTGGAAAGGAAAAATCTTTTTTATTGATATGAACGCCAAGTAAACTTCCTGCTCCAATAATATAATATTCTGGTGCTTCTTCACAAAAATATTTTAAAGAAGTTAATGCTCTAGTATTTTTTTGAATCTCATCAAAAAATATTAAAGTTGTATTTTTATCAATTTTTTTGTTAAAAATTATTTCTAAATTATTAATTATGTATTTTGGAGATATATTTTCATTAATTATTTTATCCACAATATTATTAGTTTCAAAATTAACATAAATAATATCTTTAAATTGTTCTTCAGCAAATTTTTTTACTAAATAAGTTTTTCCTACTTGTCTTGCTCCATAGAGTAATAAAGGTTTTCTGTTTTTCTTATTTTTCCAAGAAATTAAATCATTCATAGCCTTTCTTTGCATAATATCACCTAGCAATAATATACTCTATAGCTCAAAAAAATCAATACCAATTTAATTTTTTTTGAGTTATGATGTTTTTATACAAAATTAAAAATGACTATTAATCATCTTCGAAATAATAATCATCTTCTTCTTCAAAATTTATTACATTACAATTATCTTTTCTAATTAAATCTTTTTGCCATACAGCTAACCATAGTTTTTCCATTTCCTCTTCTAGTTGTTTTCTATGTTCTTTCTTTTCATGTTCAAAAAATGCAAATAAACTTAAAGATTGTTTACTTTATTTATCTTCAAAAATAAAGCTTTAAATATTACCATATCTATACCCTCTTAAAAAACTCCCCCTCATATTCATTGATATAAATAAGAGTTCTTATAAACCTATCCATATTTTCATCAATTGTTTTACATAATTTGTTAAATTCTAA
>CANQSO010000057.1 GCA_947626535.1 uncultured Bacilli bacterium
AAGAGCTGGATGCGTTAACTGCGCACGTCCAGTTCTGAGAGGGTTGTATGGGGTGACCCATACTTCTACTCGATAAGGATATGTAGGATTAATGTATCCAAGTGACTATGGATATGCCGTAGGAGGAAATGTAAGAGAGACATGTTTAGGAAAAAGCATGTATAAATATAATAGTGATAGTTGTAACACAAATGATTGGTTAAACCCAAGTAGTAACATGTGGACAATGACGCCATCGCCGCATTCTTCTATTGCTAACTATGTGTTCGGTGTGGATTCGGCTGGCTATGTCATCGGCTACGGCTATGCGTACAATGCGTACGGGGTTCAGCCAGTCGTATATCTATCATCGTCAGTAAAAATAATAGACGGTAATGGAGAAAAAGGGACGCCATTCATTGCCCAATAAAAAGAAGCTTTGTGAATATTTTCATAAAGTTTTTTTCTATTTGCATTTTAATAGGCTTTATGTTATATTTTTGGGCAGATGAGGTTTTGTATGAAAATTAAAGTTTGTTTAATAAAGGGTGAAGATAAAGTATTAGAAAGTATAGTATTAGGTAATATTCTAGATAATATTATAAGTTTTAAAATAGAAGATATGTTAAATACTATTGATATTAATAAAGAATTATTTATTAGGGAGAATGATGAATATAAGTTTTTTCTTGATTTTTTAAATAATTCATGTATACTTACATTGAAAAAAGAAAATTATAGTTTAAATATTAATGTTGATAAGTGTAGTTTTGTAGTATTTAATAATAAAATAATTATTGATTATTTTATAGAAACTGATGAATGTAATAATCATCTTATAATAGAATGGAATGATTAATATGCTTAAAGAATTACTTATTAAAGTATTAAATGAATTAGAATATCCTTATGATGAAGTAGAGATTATTAAATCTAATCGTCCTGATTTATGTGATTATCAATTTGAGGGAGCTTTTAAATTAGCTAAAGTATTACATAAAAGTCCTTTTGAGATTGGAAATAATATTGTTAATAAGTTTAAAGAAATTAATGATAATAGTATTGTGTCTGATATAGAATGTGTTAATGGTTTTGTTAATTTTAAGTTAAGTTCTTTATGTATTAATAAAATGTTAAATGAAATGATTGGTAGTGAAAGTTTTAATATTAATCTTCCTCCTAAAGAAAAGATTGTAATAGATTATGGAGGAGCTAATGTTGCTAAACCTTTACATGTTGGACATTTGAGACCAGCTATTGTTGGCGAAAGTATTAAAAGAATATTAAAGTTTATGAATCAAGATGTTATAAGTGATGTTCATTTAGGTGATTATGGATTACAAATTGGGGAAGTTATATATGGTCTTAAAAAAGAAGGTATTGATTGTAAAGATATAAATATTGGTTTATTAGACCGGATATATCCACAGATGAGTGCTTTATGTAAAGAAGATGAATCTGTTAAAAATGAATGTGCTAATATTACTAAAAAATTACAAGATGGGAATGTTGAGTATCAAGAATACTTTAAGAAGATTTTAGAAATTAGTAAAAAAGATATTAAAAATAATTATGATTATTTAGATGTCTCTTTTGATTTATGGTATGGAGAATCTGATGCTTATAAATATATTCCGGAGTTAACTAATCTTTTAAATGAACAAAATTTATTAACTTTAAGTGAAGGAGCTTTAGTTATAGATGTATCTAAAGAAGATGATAAAACTTCAGTTCCGCCTTTTATTTATCAAAAAAGTAATAAAGCTTATTTATATGGAACCACTGATTTAGCTACCATCTTAGAAAGACAACAAGATTTTAAGCCTAATAAAATTATCTATATAACTGATGCTCGTCAAGCTTTGCATTTTAATCAATTGTTTCGTGTTAGTAAAATGTTAAATGCTACTAAAAATATTGATTTAGAATTTTTAGGATTAGGAACTATTAATGGTAGTGATGGTAAACCTTATAAAACTAGAGCCGGTAATACTCCTAAACTTAGAGATTTATTTAGTGAAACTAAAGAAATCTTTAAAAATAAAAGAGTCGAAAATGAAAATATTAGTGAAAGTGATTTAGATATTATCGCTAATTCCATTATTAAGTTTGCTGACTTACAAAATAATCTTCATAAAGAATACATTTTTGACATTCAAAAATTTTCTGATGTCATAGGAAAAACTGGACCATATATCCTATATACTTACTTAAGAACTAATAAAATTATTATAAATAATCCTATAAGTATAGACAAGTTAAATGAAACAATATATAATAATCAAGATCGGGAATTAAGAATCAAATTATTAGAACTTAATTCAATTATGAATTATGCTTTTGAAAGCCGATTACCTTCTATAATTGCTAATTATTTATATGAATTATGTGTATTATTAAATACCTTTTATGAAAAAAATCATATTAATAATTTAGAAGATATAGAAAATAAAGAAAATTGGATATTACTATTAAATTTAACAACTAAAATAATTAAAACATTATTAGATTTATTAGTAATAAAAGTTCCAAGTAGAATGTAAGGAGAATGTTTATGAAAAAATTAAAAGAATATTCTAAAGAAGAATTAGAAACTTTAAATTATGATGATATTGCTTATTTAATATTAGAAGCAAAGAAAAAGAAAATGAAAATAAGTGATTTATTTAATAAAGTATGTGAATTATTAGAATTAGATGAAGGAGCTTATGCTGATTATATAACTGATTTTTTTGAATTATTAACTACTGATAAAAGATTTATTCAATTAAATGATGGATATTGGGATTTAAAAACTAAACATAGTGAAAAAGTTGTTATAGAAGATGATGATGAAGAATATGAAGAAATAGTTGAAGAAAATAATGAAGAAATTGAAGAAGAAAATGATGATTATTATGATGAAGATAATGATGACGATGATAGTGATGATGATTTAAAAGATTTAGTAGTTATTGATGATGAAGATGAAGAAAATTAATTGGTGAAATATGAAAGAAAGATTAGAAAGTATTGAAAATAGATATAATGAAATTAATGAGCTATTAATGGATTCTAATGTGATGAATGATTTTAATAAAGTTAAAAGTTTAAGTAAAGAACAAAGTGATTTAAAAGAAATTGTTGATAAGTATCATGAATTAAAAAAATGTGAAAAAGATTTAGAAGAAGCTAAAAGTTTAATTAATGATCCAGAGTTAAAAGAGATGGCTTTATTAGAATTAGAAAGTAGTGAAAGTAAATTAGAAAGTTTAAATCATGAATTAGAAATATTATTAATTCCTAAAGATGAAAATGATGGTAAAAATGTTATTATGGAAATTAGAGGAGCTGCTGGTGGAGATGAGGCTAACATTTTTGCAGGAGATTTACTAAGAATGTATACTTACTATGCTGAAAAAAATGGTTGGAAGATTGAAATTGATCATCAAATTGAAGGTACAAGTGGAGGATTTAGTCAAGTTGAATGTACTATTAAAGGGGAAAATGTTTATTCTAAATTAAAATATGAAAGTGGAGCACACCGAGTTCAAAGAGTACCAGTAACTGAAACTCAAGGAAGAGTACATACTTCTACAGCAACTGTTTTAGTAATGCCTGAGGTTGATGACGTAGATATCGATATTAAAGAAAGTGATTTAAAAATAGATGTATATCACTCTAGTGGAGCTGGTGGTCAATCAGTTAATACATCTAATTCAGCGGTTCGTATTACTCATTTACCTACTAATACGGTTGTGACATGTCAAAATGAAAGAAGTCAATTAAAGAATAAAGATAAAGCTATGAAATTACTTAAAATTAAATTATATGATAATATGCGTTTAGAAAAAGAAATGAAAGAGGGAAGCGAACGGAAAAGTAAAATTGGAACGGGGGATCGTTCTGAAAAAATTAGAACCTATAACTATCCTCAAAATCGAGTAACTGACCATCGAATTGGTTTTTCTGTTATGAGTTTAGATCGCGTGATGGATGGTGAGTTAGAACCAATTATTGAAGCTCTAATAACTGAAGATTTAAAAAGAAAATTAGCTGGAGAGTAGTTTTAAATTATTTTAGACTTGAATTTATTATAAGAAAAAGTTATAATTTAGTCAGAAAGAAACAAAATCTTTCTTACATATATTATGCTTTATTGCATAATATAATATTGGATATAAAAAGAGATACACCTGATATTTACTGGTTAGGTGTTCTCGGTCCAAAAAATTGGTGGTCCTTTTTGTTGTGAATTTTTAAAAGAATAATTAATATTACTATCAAGATTATTAAGTAAGTCAAAATTTATTCCTTTCATAGGACCGCCTCCTTCCATTAAAAATATTTTTGTTCTGCACCTAGTTAAGGTGTTTTTTTAATTTATAGGATTTGAACTAATAACGAATGTATGCTAAAATGACGTTATGAGTGATGTTATGAAACCAGATTATATTAGTGATGCTGATTGGCATATTTTAGTAAATAAATATTCTAATTTAGAAGAAGTAATTGATAAATTAAATAAACATTATCCTGTTCAATATTTAATTGGTAATGTTCCTTTTTTAAATACAACTATTAAAGTTGATGAAAGATGTTTAATCCCAAGATTTGAAACTGAATATTTAGTAGATGAAGTAATTAAGATGCTTAAAGAATATCATAATCTTAAAATATTAGATTTAGGTTCTGGTAGTGGGTGTATTGGCATTGCCTTAAAGAAAAATTTAGATGCTCATGTTACTTGCGTTGATATTAGTGATGATGCTATTAGTTTAGCTAAAGAAAATGCTTTATTAAATCATGTTGATATTAATTTTATTAATAAATCAATGTTTGATATTAGCTATGAAAATTATGATGTGATAGTTAGTAATCCTCCTTATGTAAGTCGTGATGAAGAAGTTGGTTTAGAAACTAAATATGAACCTTCTATTGCTTTATATGCTAGTAATAATGGTTTGTATTTTTATGAAGAAATTATAAAAAAAATTAATAAGTTAAAAAACAAACCAATATTAGTTGCTTTTGAAATAGGTTGTGAACAAGCTTCGGCAATTGAATCTTTTGTTAAAAAAATGTTACCTGATTATAATTTTCTTCTAAAAAAAGATTTAGCAGGCAAAGATCGATATATTTATTTGAAAAAGTGTGAAAAAAATGATAAAAAAACCTCAAAAAATGTGTAAAAATTCAGGAAAAAACCTTGAAAAGTGTGATATGTATGATATAATTTATAAAAAATAAGGTGATATTAATGCAAAGATTTATTATGGAAAAATTAGAAAAATGGAAAAATGATAAAAATCGTAAGCCTCTTATTTTAAAAGGAGCAAGGCAAGTTGGGAAAACTTATATCCTAAAAGCTTTTGGGGAAAAATATTATCAGAATACCGTGTATTTTAATTTTGACCATGACGAAAATCTTAAAGATTTATTTGCTGTTTCTAAAGAACCGAAAAGAATTATTGAAAAATTAATTTTAATAAGTGGAAGTAAAATAGAACCTGAAAAGACTTTAATAATTTTTGATGAAATTGGTGAATGTCCAGATGCCCTAAATTCCTTAAAGTATTTTTGCGAAGAGGCTAATGAATATCATATAGTATCAGCAGGGTCATTATTAGGAATTAGACTTTCACATACTTCTTTTCCAGTTGGTAAGGTTGATTTTATGAATCTTTATCCGATGAGTTTTAGTGAGTTTTTAATAGCAGATGGATGTCAAAATTTAGTTTCATATATGAATAGTATAAAAAAATGCGAAAATTTAGATAATATCTTTTTTTCACTATTAGAAGAAAAATTAAAAGTCTATTTTATTGTGGGTGGTATGCCTGAAGCTGTTAATGAATGGGTTTTAAATAAAAACATCGAAAATGTTAATAAAATTTTAGATAATATATTAAATGCTTATGAAAGTGATTTTTCTAAACATACTAGTAATATTTTTGCAAGTAAAATATCATTAATTTGGAATAGTATTCCATCTCAGCTTGCTAAAGAAAATAAAAAATTTGTATATCAAGTTATTAAGAGTGGTGCTAGAGCTAGAGAATATGAAGAAGCCTTAAATTGGTTATATGACGCTAATTTAATAGAAAAAATTTATAATATTTCTAAACCATCATTTCCTCTAAAAGCATATTATGATTTAAACTCATTTAAAATTTATTTAAATGATGTAGGGTTACTTAGAAAAATGGCTGGACTTGATAGTGACATTATTTTAGAAAAAAACAAATTGTTTGAAGAATTTAAGGGTTCTTTTACGGAAAATTTTATTTTAAATATGTTACATTATGTGTATGATAATGAACCATCTTATTATACCTTTAAACAATATGAAATAGATTTTATAATTCAAAGGAAAAATAAAATAATTCCGATTGAAGTAAAAGCTAATAAAAATAAAAATCATCAAAGTTTAACTAGATATAATGAACTACATGATAATGAAGTATCTATTAGATTTTCTTTAGACAATTTAAAAAAAGATGGCAAAATAATTAATATTCCATTATTTTTAGTAGAATATATTAATAATTTTCTTGAATAAAATAAAAAAATAATAAACATAAATAAAATAGGTGAGATAATGAAAAAAATAATACCGATTTTATTTGTGTTTTTTCTACTTTATGGTTTAAATAATAAAGAAGAAATTATTATTCCTAATTATGCTATTAGATTTAGAGTTATAGCAAATAGTAATAGTATGAAAGATCAAGAATTAAAATTGAAAGTTAAAAGTACTTTAGAAAGTGATTTAAATAAATTAATGAGTGAAGCTAAAAATAGTGATGAAGCTAAAGAATTAATAAGTAATAATTTAAGTAGTATAAGAAAAAAAGTTAATGAAATAGTACCTTCTAATAAAGTAAGTTTTGGCAAAAATTATTTTCCTAGTAAAACTTATCATGGTATTAATTATGAAGCTGGAATGTATGATTCCTTAGTTATTACTTTAGGTAATGGGGATGGTAATAATTGGTGGTGTGTGATGTTCCCACCTTTATGTTTAATTGAAGGTAAAGATAATAATAGTAATGATGTAGAATATCGTTTATTAATTAAAGATATAATTACTAAGTATCAATCATAAGAAAATAAATTCTATCATAAAATTATTAGGAGATAAAATATGGTAGAATTTTTTTCATCTTTTTTAATTGCAGTTGCTCTTAGTATGGATACATTCTCTTTATCACTTGGGGTAGGAACATATAACATAAATAAAAAAGATTGTCTTAAATTAAGTTTAATAGTAGGTATTATGCATTTTATTATGCCTACGATTGGTAGTTTTCTTGGTAATTCGATTGTTAGTTTTTTTGCGTTGAATTCTAATAAATTACTAGGAGGAATATTAATTTTTTTAGCAATTAATTTATTAATAAACTTAAATAAAGAAGAAGATATTGAAATTGATTTATCATATTTGGGAATGTTTTTATTTGCTTTTGGGGTTTCAATTGATGCTTTTTCTACTGGTTTAGGTCTTGATGCGATTACCAATAATAAAATATTTACTATGTTAATCTTTACAGTAACTAGTTTTAGCTTTACACTTTTAGGTTTATTAATTGGTAAATTTGCTAAAGAATTAGTTGGTAAAAAAGCTAGTATAGTAGGATTTTTGTTATTAATTTGTTTGGGTGTGTACCATTTATTTATATAATATGTCTTGATAATGTAATGTTTTTGTATAAATATTTAATTTTTGTTTATTCTAATTATGGGTGATAAAAAATGAGTGAAAAAGAATTATTATATGTAGAAGATATGTTAGGACATTTAGAATATTTTAAAAAACATTTAGATATTAATAAAGAATGTCTAACTGATTCTAAAGAAGAAACTATTTTAAAGAAGATTGAAAAGAAAACGGATAGTCTTTATAAATCTTTTTATGAGCTATTAGGAGGTTTTAGTAATGGACGATAAGACAATGTTAGAAGGAATACTATGGGATTTAAAAGTTTTAGGAGATTTATGTTTACATGGTAGTATTGAATCAGGAGTAAATGAAGTACATACTTGTTTTGTTAAAGCATTAGATGAAGTATTAGAATTACAAAATGAATTATTTGAAGTTATGAGTAATTTAGGAATGTATAATGTAACCAATGTTGAAGTAAGTAAAATCAATAAAACTATTAGTAAATATAATCCTACAATTGAAGGTTAAAACCTTCGTTTTTAATCTCTAAGGGTTTAATTCCCCGAGGCTCTGCCTCGAAATAAATTGTGATATAATAAGATGCGAGAGATAAA
>CANQSO010000058.1 GCA_947626535.1 uncultured Bacilli bacterium
CCTGATTCATCAATTACCTCATATTTTACACCATTTTTTAAATTTTGAACATACTCTCTTTTATAATTATTCCATTCCTCTTCACTGACCGCAATAAACTTTACATCATCATCTAACAATGTTGATAACTTGCTTTCAATTCTTTCTAAATTGTGATTTAGTAAATCCGCACTACTAGAAAGAGAAGTCGTTAATATTGCAATTTGTTTTCCTGCTGCAATAATTTTAGTATCTATCAATAAAGATTCCAAATCACCAAATTCTTTAAAATTCATTTTTTGATATTTCTTCTGATAATCATTTAAAACATCTTTTTGAGCAGTCGCAAAACAATTATTAATTCTAATATTTTTCAATTCTTCTAAATATTCACTTAATTCTTCATTATAAGTTGATAAGTTGTCTTCTTCATCAACAACTGATTTATCTTTAGTTTCATTTATTACTTCTTGCTTTACTATTTTTGGTGATTCTTCTAATATTTTTTCTTCTTTAATATCTTTCTCATCAGCTTTAACCACTGGTTTAACATAATTTAATAAAATAACTTGAATTAGTAAATATGGATTTATGTGAATACTAATTTTATTAAAACAATCATTTAAATCCATAATTAAATTTTTAATTTCCTCATAAGTTAAATTTGTTTTTAAATTGGTTTGTTTAATTAAAATAGCTTTATTTATTAATTCTTTCACTAATTTTTTAATAAAAACTTTATAATCACTAGAACTATTTTCTAATTCTTTCATCGCCAATATAATTTTATCAGCATCATTATTTTCAATGTCCTCAATGATATTTTTAATAAACAATGAAGATATTGAACCATAGTTCATTAATATCTTATCAATTGTTATTTCTTCGTTTTCTGATGATAATTGGTCTAATAAAGATAAAGCATCTCTTAAACCACCTTCCGATAAATAAGCAATTTCATCTAAAGCATCAGGTGTTATCTTAATATTTTCTTCTTTACAAATTTTAGAAAGTTGTTCCTTAATTGTATTTAGTTCAATTTTTTTAAAATTAAAACGTTGGCATCTCGATAAAATAGTAATTGGTACACTTTCTACATTCGTAGTTGCCATTATAAAAATGGCATGAGCTGGCGGTTCTTCTAATGTTAATAACAATGCATTAAAAGCACTTTGGGTCATCATATGAACTTCATCGATTATATATATTTTATATTTACTTGAAGTAGGCGCAATTTTAACATTATTTATCAACTCTCTTATGTCATCAACACCATTATTAGAGGCCGCATCAATCTCAATAATATCTGAACTATGAGAAAAATTTAAACATGAATTACACTTACCACAAGCTTCACCATTTATTCGATTCTCACAATTAATTGTCTTTGCAAAAACCTTAGCAGTACTAGTTTTACCAGTTCCCCTAGGTCCTGTAAATAAATAAGCATGCGAAATTTTATCATTAACAATGGCATTCTTTAACATTGTAATAGTATATTCTTGACCAACGATATTTTCAAAGTTTGTTGGACGATATTTACGATAAAGTACTTTATAATCCATGATTTCACGTTCCTTCAATACCATTATAACATAAACTATCGCTTGTTTTTAAAAAAATTAGCCAACATATTAGAATACATTTGTTCGTGTCTATCTTCCAGCTTTGTCACTACTGTTTTATTATATTCTTTTTTATAATCTAACTTATCTAATAAATAATATACATGCTTAATTCTAGCCTGCTTAATAACTTCTAAACACATTGAACAAGGTTTTAAAGTAACATATAAATCACAATCACTTAAATTCCATCTACCTAATTTTTTTGATGCAGTGATTATGGCATTAATCTCCGCATGACCTAAAATATTATTGTTTTTTTCTCTAGAATTATGACCACGCGAAATAATTTTTTCATTGTTTATAACTACTGCACCAATTGGAATCTCATCTTCATTAAAGGCTTTACCTGCTTCATCTAAAATAATATCTATAAATTCATCCATCCAAAATTCACCTCATAAAAAAATGTGCACACAAACAGGGACTGATGTGGCTGCTATCTTCCGATTCTGACCAGATTACAGTATTTTTGTTGCACAAATAGATTATAGCAAAAAAAAATCTAAAAGTAAACTCTATGTTTCACGTGAAACATTAGATAAAAAAAATTACAAATTTAAAATTAAACTTTTTTTCATAGTTATAGCTTTTATTTTAAAAAATTTTAGAAACGTTCAACTATTTTTTTATTTAAAAAATTGTGATGTTTACTATTAGTAAACACATAGTTATCCACACAATGTTTCACGTGAAACATTGTTTTTTTAAAATTCAAATTTTTCTTATGAACTTAAAAAAAATATAGAACTGAACAAAATTTTATGAAATATAAAAATTTATTGATATTTTATCTCTTTAATGCTAAATTTTATAATCAGAATTAAAGAATAGATAAAAATTAATAAAACTAAGAAACTTAAAAAATTAATATTAAAAACTATTATTTTTTAAAATTGTAATCAAAACACCAACTAATTTAATTGAAAGTTTTAAAATTTAAATTCAAAAACGTTTTTTATACCAAAATTATTAAATTTTATAAATTATTAATTCTAAAATTTTTTTACAAAATTATAAACAATAACTTTATAAAATTTAAAAAATTTTTTAATCAATGTTTCACGTGAAACATTGTCAAAAAAAATGAAGATATTATTCTTCATTTTCTTCTTCAGCTTCTTCTTTACTATAATGTTCTACAATACTAATCGTTGAAACAGTTTGATGTTCTTTTAAATTGATTAAATGGACACCTTGAGTAACTCTACCTAAAGTAGAAATTTGTTCTATTGGTAATCTAATTGTCATACCAGTATTAGTTATAATTACTACATCAGAATTTTCAGTTACAAGTTTGAATGAAGCAATTGGTCCATTCTTCTCAGTAATATTTAAAGCTTTAACACCTTTGCTTCCTCTACTAGTTGTTCGATATTCACAAACATTTGTTTGCTTGCCGTATCCCTTCTCAGTAACAATTAATATCTTATCATCATCAGTAGCTATTTCAGCTCCAATACAATTAAATTTACCATCTTCTAAGTTAATTCCTCGAACTCCACTAGCTGTTCTTCCCATCACACGAATTTGACTTTCATTAAACTTAACCATACGACCAGAATTAGAACCTAATAACACTAAATCATTACCTGAAGTCTTTCTAACACTAATAAGTTCATCATTTTCTTTCAATGAAATACAAATCTTACCATTAGTTCGGATTGAATCAAATTCACTAATATTAGTTTTCTTAACAATACCTTTCTTAGTAACAAACATCAAATATTTACTTTCTTCTTCCTTACTTATCGTTACTAAAGAATTAATTGACTCATCTTTATCAATTTGAATTAAGTTGATAACTGGTAAGCCTTTAGATTGCCTACTAAATTCAGGTATCTCATAACCCTTTAATCTGTACACTTTTCCTTTATTAGTAAAGAATAATACATAATCATGAGTTGATAAGTTAATTAAATGTTCAACAAAGTCATCTTCATTTGTACCCATTCCTTTAACCCCAACACCACCACGATTTTGTGATTTAAAGGTATCAACAACCGTTCTCTTAATATATCCTTTATTTGTCAACGCAATCATGACGTTTTCCTCAGGAATTAATGATTCATCTTCAATAAATTCAATCGCAGTCATATCAATATTAGTTCGTCTTTCATCAGCATATTTTTTCTTTATTTCAAGTAATTCCTCACGAATAATAGCTAAAACTTTTTCTTCACTAGCTAAGATAGCTCTTAAACGGTCAATTTCTTTTAATAAATCAGCTAATTCATTTTCAATTTTTTCTCGTTCAAGACCAGTTAATCTTCTAAGACGCATTTCAAGTATTGCCTCAGCTTGAATATCATCCAAAGCAAATCTCGAAATCAAGGTTTCCTTAGCAATTACATCAGTTTCACTATTTCTAATAATGTTGATAACTTCATCAATATGATCTAAAGCAATCTTAAATCCCTCTAAAATATGAACCCGGTCTTCAGCCTTTTTTAAATCAAATTGAGTTCTTCGAATAATTATTTCCTTTTGATAATCAATATATTTGCTTATAATATCCTTTAAAGGTAAAACAACCGGCTTTTGATGGTCAAGCATCAAGAAATTAATTCCATATGTTGTTTGTAACTGAGTATGCTTATATAAATTGTTTAAAACAACATTAGCATTGGCTTCTCTTTTTAAGTAAATAACTACCCTAACAGGATTTTCCAAATTAGATTCTTCATGTAAATCAGAAATACCATCAATAATCTTATCTCTAACCAATTGTCCAATTCTAGCTTGAAACTCTGCTTTATTAACTTGATAAGGTAACTCGGTAACTATAATTCGTGATTTACCATTGTTTTCTTCAATTTCAACCTTACCACGAATCGTTATGGTTCCTCTTCCCGTTTCATAAGCTTTCTTAATCCCTGAATTACCTAAAATGGTAGCTCCCGTTGGAAAATCAGGACCCTTAATATGTTCCATCAAACCAAGAGTATCAATTTCAGGATTATCAATGTAAGCAACGCATCCATCAATAACTTCTCCTAAATTATGAGGTGGAATATTGGTAGCCATTCCAACCGCAATACCCATTGTACCATTAACCAAAATATTTGGAAATCTACTAGGCAAAATCACGGGCTCCTGCTCAGTCTCATCAAAGTTAGGAGCAAAATCAACGGTATTCTTATTAATATCTCTAACCATTTCCAAAGAAAGTTTAGAAAGTCTGGCCTCTGTGTAACGCATAGCAGCTGCTCCATCACCATCTAAGTTACCAAAGTTTCCATGACCATCAACTAACATATGTCTAAAACTAAATGGCTGAGCCATTCTAACCATTGCTTCATAAATTGAAGAGTCACCATGAGGATGATATTTACCCATAACATCCCCGACAATTCTAGCACTCTTACGATGTGGTTTATCAGGCGTATAACCAGAATCATACATTGAATATAAAATCCGACGATGAACAGGTTTCAAACCATCTCTTAAATCAGGCAAAGCACGTGCTACAATAACACTCATCGAATAATTTAAAAAACTATCTTTTACTTCCTTAACAATATTATTTTCAATAATCTTATCCATAAAAACTAACCTCCCCAACTAAGCATCTATATTTGAAGCAAATTGACCATATTGTTCAATATATTCCTTACGAGGCAAAACTTCATCACCCATTAAATCAGAGAAAACTTTATCAGCAGCCATCGCATCATCAACAGTAATTCGCTTTAAAACACGATTTTCAATATGCATTGTTGTTTCTCTTAAGTCAATCGCATCCATTTCGCCTAAACCTTTAAATCTTTGGACTAAAGGCTTAGCACTTGTAGGTAAAGTAGCTCGATATTCAGCCAATTCCTCATCTGATTGAACATACTTAATCGTTTTACCATAAACAACCTTATATAAAGGAGGTTGAGCAGCATACACATGACCAGTCTCCACAATTGGTCTAAAGAAACGATAAAATAAAGTCAATAGCAAAATTCGAATATGGTCACCATCAACGTCGGCATCGGTCATAATTATAATCTTATTATAACGCAACTTATCTAAATCAAATTCATCACCAATACCCGTACCAAAAGCCGTAATAATCGTTCTAATCTCCTCATTACCTAAAGCTCGGTCTAATCTAGCCTTCTCAACATTTAAAATCTTACCACGTAAAGGTAATATAGCTTGCGTTTTAGGAATACGAGCATCCTTAGCAGAACCACCTGCACTATCACCCTCGACTAAAAAGATTTCTGAAATACTAGCATCTTTACTAGTACAATCAGCTAACTTACCAATTGTATTAAATCCATCCAAAGCCGTCTTTCTTCTAGTTAACTCTCGAGCCTTTTTAGCAGCAATACGAGCCCTAGAAGCCGTCATACATTTATCAACTATCGCCTTCGCAGCATCAGGATTTTCCATTAAAAATCGTTCAAAACCATTAGCAAAAATATCATTAGCAATCTTTTTAACCTCGCTATTACCTAACTTAGTCTTAGTTTGCCCTTCAAATTGGGGATTAGGATGCTTGCAAGAAATAATCATTGCAATACCTTCACGTACATCCTCACCAGTTAAACTATCATCATTATCTTTTAATAACTTCGCATTTTTAGCATAATTGTTAATAACTCTCGTTAAGGCTTGTTTAACACCCTCTTCATGAGTCCCTCCCTCAGGGGTATGAATGTTATTAGCAAAAGAATAAATTGATGGATTATAAGAATCATTGTATTGCATCGCAATTTCAACCGCAATATCATCTTCTCTACCCTCAACATAAACTACATCATCAAATAATACTTGCTTATTTTTATTAAGCATTTGAACATACTCAATAATTCCACCATTATAATGGAATATCGCCTTTTTCTCATCTTCCCGTTGGTCAATTAAAGTGATTCTAACACCCTTATTCAAAAAAGCCATTTCTTGTAATCTTTTATACAAAATATCCCAATTATAAACAGTTGTTTCAAACATTGTTGGATCAGCATGAAAACTAACAGTTGTCCCAGTTCTATCTATACTACATTCATCAACAACCTTCAAAGGTTCAACTGGTTTACCACCATTTTCAAATCTTTGATAAAAAACCTTACCTTCCCGATAAACTCTTACTTCAAGCCAATCAGATAAAGCATTAACAACTGAAGCCCCAACACCATGAAGACCACCAGAAACCTTGTAGCCACCGCCACCAAACTTTCCACCAGCATGCAACACCGTAAAAATAGTTTCAATTGTTGATAAACCCGTCTTAGCATTCGTACCAGTAGGCATTCCCCTACCATCATCTTTAACCGTAATAACATTACCTTTACCAATTTCAACTTCAATATCATCACAGTATCCAGCCAAAGCCTCATCAACCGCATTATCAACAATTTCCCATACTAAATGGTGTAATCCAGCTTCATTAGTATTACCAATATACATTCCTGGTCTTTTTCTAACTGCCTCCAAGCCTTCTAAAACTTGAATATCATTATCATTATAATGAGCCTTATTCTCTTCTTTCATGTTTACTCTCCTTTACCACTTGTCCATCTTTTATTTCAAAACTCTTGTACTCCTCCAACCCAAATTTTTCCAAAACATCCAAGTCAGTCGTCGTAATAAAAGTTTGAACATCACTCTTCAAAATCTTAAAAATATTTTCAATCTTTTCCCTATCCAATTCACTAAACAAATCATCTAAAATCAAAATAGGAAAATAACCCAAAATCTCCTTTAATAATTCTAATTCACTCAACTTATACGCAATAATAGCATTCTTTTGTTGTCCTTCACTTCCATAATCCCTCAAATCCTCATCATTAAGGAAAAAATGCAAATCATCAGTATGAATTCCCAAATTAGTCTTGCCAAACATTAAATCTTTCTTTAATAAATGTTGATAACTTTTTAATAATGTCTCTTTACTCATCCCATCATAATCAGACTTATACCCAATCTTTAAACCAGATAGACCAGTAATATCCCGATAAAAATCGCCCAAAGTCTCATTAATCTTCAAAATAAATTGCTCTCTTTCCTCATAAATCTTAATTCCATAACCAATCAATTTCTCAGTCAAAATATTTAAATATTCAAACGATTGATTCGAATTAACAATTAACTTCTTCAAATAAGCATTTCGTTGTTTCAACAATTTATTATAATTACTTAAGTTTTTTAAATATTCCAAACTATATTGTGAAATGGAAATGTTAAGTTGTTTTCTTCGGGTACTTGGAGTATCTTTTAAAAACTTCAAATCATCAGGGCTAAACAACACAATCGGTATCTTAGTAATATAATCACTTAACCTCACAATCTTATTTTTGTTTATCTTAACTTTCTTACCATCTTTTTCCAAATAAATCCGATAATTAGTTGGATAAACTTCATCATTATTTACAATCTCACCTTCGATTTTCCCTAAAGTCCCACCACTTTGAATTAGAACTTTTTCATTCACATTTCTAAAACTTCTCGTAACCGCAAGCACATAAATAGCCTCAACTAAATTAGTCTTTCCCGAACCATTTTTCCCATAAATAATATTTATTTTAGGATGAAATTTAATTTCTAAATGTTCATAATTACGAAAATGAAGTAACTTCAAAGA
>CANQSO010000059.1 GCA_947626535.1 uncultured Bacilli bacterium
AATGTAAAAATTAAAAATCAAGTTGTCTTAGCTCCTATGGCAGGATATTCAAATACTAGTTTTAGAAAAATTATTAAGGAAATGGGAGCAGGACTTATTTATGCTGAAATGGTAAGTGATAAAGCTTTAGTTTATCAAAATGAAAAAACTTTTAGACTATTAAAAATGAGTGAAGAAGAAAGACCAATTGCTCAGCAAATATTTGGAAGTGATGTCTCTTCTTTTGTTGAAGCGGCTAAAATTGTGGAAGAAAAAATGCATCCTGATATTATCGACATTAATATGGGTTGCCCAGTTCCTAAAGTTGCTATAGGCGCCCAAGCAGGAAGTGCCCTGCTTAAAAATCCCGATAAAATATATGAGATTGTTAAAAGTGTTGTGAATGCAGTTTCTATACCTGTAACTGTTAAAATTAGAAGTGGTTGGGATGATTCTTCTCTTAATGCTGTTTTAGTTGCCAAAAAATGTGAAGCTGCTGGGGCAAGTGCTATCTGTGTTCATGCTAGAACTAGAGCCCAAGGTTATAGTGGGAAAGCTAACTGGAAAATAATTAAAGAAGTTAAAGAAAATGTCTCTATCCCAGTTATTGGTAATGGTGATGTAACAAGTCCAATTTTAGCTCAAAAAATGTTAGATGAAACTGGCTGTGATGCTGTGATGATAGGAAGAGGTGTTTTAGGTAATCCTTGGTTAATTAAAGAATGTGTCGAATATTTAGATAACAAAGTTTTAATAGATCCACCAACATATGAAGAAAAAATTCTTATGATGAAAAAACATTTTAATTTATTAAAAGAGGATAAGTCTTTAAAAACCGCTTTATTAGAAATTAGATCTAATATTTTGTTTTACTTAAAAGGCATGCCAAATAGTAAAGAAATGAAACAAAAAATATGCTCTTGTCAAAATGAAGAAGAAATAATGAAATGTCTAGATGATTATTTAATTTGGTTAAATAATTTGCAATAAAAAGAAGCTGTTCAATTATTAAGTAATTAATTTTTGAATTAGCATTCTTTATTTTAATTTCTTGTAAAATAATGTAAATTTAAGTCAATTAAAAAATACCAAAATTGAAATTGGTATTTTACTATTTTTTCTTGTTTTAATGAGTTTTAGAAAGCAGGATGACTCAAAAAATTTCATTCATTATTATTAATACCTTTTTTAATACTAAATATAAAGATGTTTTACCTAAAACATAATATAACGAATGGAAACAAGAAAAAATCAAGAAATTGGCTAAAGCTAATGAACCAATAGAAAATAGTTCATCAGCTTTTTATTCTTCTTTTTAAAGAAGAATGCCTTTAGTATAATTAATAAAAAAAGAAAATTAAAGTTATTCGCCAAAATATGTCAAAATTTATTGTTTGACTATTACTTAAAAGACTTATATAATCATTTTTTGAAAAGAGGTATTAGGATGTATATCAAAGCATTGTTAGATAAATATCATTTATTAGAAGATACTTTTGTTGTTTTTGATGTTGAAACAACGGGTTTAAGTCCTAGAAAAGATAAATTAATTGAAATAGGAGCAGTTAAAATTTGTAATGGCAAGATTATTGACCGTTTTAATGAATTAATAAATCCAGAAATTGCTATTCCAATTAAAATAACTTCTATAACTCATATAACCAATGAAATGGTTAAAAATTGTCAAAGTGATGAAGTTGTTGTAAAAAAATTTTTAAAATTTGTTAGTGATTGTCCAGTCGTTGCCCATAATGCTAAATTTGATGTATCTTTTATCAAGGTAGCCTGTTTTAAGTATCGCTTAGGTCCTTTTAAAAATGATGTAATAGATACAATGGAAATAGCTAGAATTCTTCATCCTGAATGGATAAATCATAAATTGGAAACATTAACTAATAATTTAGATGTTAAATTTGATAATGATAAACATCATCGGGCTTTATATGATGCGGAAGGTACAGCCCTTGCTTTTTACAAAATATGCCAAGAAATAAATGACCAATTTGTTAGGTAAACTATTCATTTTGTGATAAAATATTTTTGGTGGTAGTATGCATAAAATATACATAACAAGTAATAATAACAAATTATCTTTATTAGATAAATTAAGAAAAAATAATGATTTATCTTCTTTAGTAATGTCTTTAAATGAATTAAAAAGTCAACTTTTTTTTGATTACACTGAAGAAACTTTATTTTATCTTGCCTCTAAATATCATACCACTAAAGAAATAGCCAAAACTTATTTAGAAAATTTATATTATTTAAATAATGAAGAATCTTCTAATGAAAAAATTAATTTTTTAAACAAAATAAAAAAAGAATTAGAAGAAAATAATTTATTAAGCTTTAATCCTTTATTTAAAGAATGGTTAAAAAATTATGAATTATGTTTTTATCATTTAACTAAAACAAATATTGTTAATAACTTATATTTAGAATGTTCTAAAATAACAAAAGTTAGTGAAGAAGATTTTAACATTCAAAATAATCAAATACCTTATTTTACTAATTTAAAAAAACGAGAAGAAGTAAGTAATATCTGTAATCAAATTGTTAAATTAATTAAAGAAGGTATTCCTTATCAAAAAATATATTTAGCTAATGTAAGTGATGAATATCGTAATTTATTTTTAACTTATGGCAAATTCTTTAATTTAAATTTTTCTTTTACCAAAACTTTAAATATTTATTCCACTAAAATTGTCAAATATTTTGTTAATCATATTAAAGAAGATTGGCTAACTGTTTTTGAACATCTTAAGCAAACTTTAAAAAATCATACTGATGAAAAAGTATATAATGCTTTAATTAATTTTGCTAATAAATATCTTACTTTCGAAAAAAATGATGAATTTTATAATTATGTTTTAGAATCTTTAAAAAACTTAACGATTAAAATTGCTATTCCAAAAAACTCTATTAAAGATTTTGATTTTTTAACAAGTGAAGTAGATCAAGATGCATATATCTTTTTAGTAAATGCTTGTGAATCTTGTTTTCCTAATTTAGTTAAAAATTATGAATATTTAACTGATAAAGAAAGAAGTAGTTTAAATATGTTAAGCATCTTAGAAGAAAATCAAAATATCTTGCATGATACTTTAAAAAGATTAAATTATTATCCTAATTTAACTATTTCTTTAAGTGCTTTAGATGATGGTAAATTCTATTTAGCTCCAATTCTAAAAGAATGTTCTTTAAAAGAATTAAAGATTTTACCTAATTATAATAATTCTAATTTGTTTAATAAACTTACTTTTGCTTCTAATATGGATGCATATTATGAATATGGATTATGGGATAATTCTTTAGATAAATTATATTCTACTTATAAAGATTCTAATTATAAAAGTTATAATCATCAATTTAAGAAATTTAATATTGAAAAGCCAATCAATACTTTATCATATTCTAGTTTAGATCTTTATAATCGTTGTCCATTTCGTTTTTATTTAAATAATGTTTTAAGAATTAATAAATCTAATCCTACTTTTTTTCAAAGTATTGGGACTTTTTATCATCATGTTTTAGAACAATTTTATGAACCAGATTTTGATTTTGAAAAATTAGTTTTAGAAGAAAAAGCTAATTTTAATAATTCTAAAAAAGAAGAATTTTTCTTTAATAAATTAACTAATAATTTAAGAAGAGTAATTGAAGAAATTAAAAGACAAGAAGCCTATTCTAGTCTTAAGAATGTTTTATGTGAAGTTAAGATTGAATTTTTACTTAATCATGATGTTACTTTTAAAGGTTTTATTGATAAGTTTTATTATGATGATAAAAGAATCAGTGTTATTGATTATAAAACTGGTAGTCCTAAAATTGATTTTTATTTAATTAATTATGGAATAGGCATGCAACTTCCCATATATGCTTATTTACTTAGTAAGTCCCAATTTAAAGATTATGAATTAGTAGGTTTTTATCTTCAAAAAGTCATACCTTCTTTAGTTAATGCTGATTTAAAACATCTAAAAAAAGAATTAGAAGAAAAAGAGTATTGTTTAGAAGGATATAGTATAAATGATGAATCTGCTTTAAGTAAATTTGATAGTAGTTATTCTGATAGTAAAGTAATTAAAAGTTTAAAAAAATCATCTAAAGGTTTTTATAAATATTCAAAAGTAATGAGTAAAGAAGAACTTCTTAAAATGAATTTATTTACGGAACAAAAGATAAATGAAACAGTTGAAGAAATTTTTAATGGTAATTTTGCTATTGCCCCTAAAAATATTGGGAATAAAAATGTTGGCTGTGAATTTTGTCCTTATGAAGCGATTTGTAATTATAATGGTTTAGATATTGTTTATGAGAAAAAAGTTAAGCCAGAATTTTTAGGAGGTGAAGAAGATGAATTACTCAGCGATGCAGTTACAAGCAATTAATGAAAGTGGTCAAAATATTTTAGTTAGTGCAGGAGCAGGTTCAGGAAAAACTAGTGTTTTAACAGCAAGAGTTATTAACTTATTAAAAAAAGGCATTCATATTGATGAATTATTAATTTTAACTTTTACCAATGCAGCAGCTAAAGAAATGAAAGAGAGAATTAGAAATTCTATTAGCCAAGAAGCCACTTTACAAGATGAATTACTTAAACTAGATGAATCATTTATTTGCACTTTTGACTCTTTTGCCTTGTTTTTAGTTAAAAAATATCATTACTTATTAAATATCCCAAGTAATCCTAAAATAACTGATAATACTTTAATTGATATTTTACAAAAAGAATGTATGAGAGAAATATTTGACAATTACTATACAAAAGAAGATGTTAACTTTTTAAAATTAGTAGACACTTTCTGCGTCAAGGATGATGATAACTTATTAAACGAATTTTTAAACATTGCTAAAAAACTTGAACTTAAATTAGATATAGAAGAATATCTAAATAATTATTTAACTAATTATTATAATGATGAATTTTTTGCAAAGTTATTTAATGATTATGAACAAATCGTTTTAAGTAAAATTAAAGAAATTGCTAGTATTACTGAAGAAATATCTTTTATTGATAGAAATTATTTTGCTAAATTAAATAATGCAATCCAAAATTTACTTGGAGCTCAAAGTTATGAAGAAGCTTATCTTTTAAGTGGTATTACTTTACCAAGATTATCTAAAGATGCTTCCTTAGAATTAAAAGATGTAAAAGAAAATTTAAATAATACTTTAAGTGACTTAAAAGAATTACTTAGATTTGGATCTCAAGAAGATTTAAAAGAAGATTATTTTAACACTAAAAATAATACCACCGTATTAATAAATATTTTAAAAGATTATTTTGCTCTTTATGAAGGAAAAAAAGAATTACTTGGCTATTATGACTTTACTAAGATTTTTAAAATTGCTTATTATTTAGTAAAGAATAATTCTAATATTTTAAATGAAGTAAGAAAACAATTTAAAGAAATTATGGTTGATGAATATCAAGATACCAATGATTTAGAAGAAGCATTTATTAATTTAATTAGTCAAGATAATGTTTATATGGTTGGTGATATTAAACAAAGTATCTATCGTTTTCGTAATGCTAATCCCAATTTATTTAAAGAAAAATATAATTTATATAAAGAAAAAAAGAATGGTTATAAAATTGATTTAATTGATAATTTTCGGTCTCGAAAAGAAGTTTTAACTAATATTAATTTACTTTTTAATCCCCTAATGAGTGATAATCTTGGCGGAGCAAATTACTATTTAGAACATCAAATGGTTTTTGGTAATAAAATGTATGAAGAGTGTAAAGATAATCTTAATTATGATATGGAAATTGTTAATTATCAACCATCTAAAGAATACTTAAACGAAGAAATTGAAGCTTTTTATATTGCTAATGATATTAAAAAGAAAGTTTTAAATGAAGAAAAAATTGTCAGTAATAAAACTTTAAGAAAAGTTAAATATGAAGATTTTTGTATCTTAATGGATAGAGGTAGTAATTTTCCTTTATATCAAAAAATTTTTAATTATTTAGGCGTTCCTATTCATGCATATTATGATGAACAAATTAAAAGTAATGTTCACTTTCAAACTTTAAAAAATGCTTTTTTACTAATTAATAAAATGGTTTTAAAAGTAAAAGATGATGACTATAAAATGGCATTTGTAACTTTAGCAAGAGGTTTTCTATTTAATTTAAGTGATGAAGAAATTTATAACATTGTAACAAATAATTTATATGATGATTCTATTGTAGTAAAAACTCTTAAACCAATTATAGTTGGAATTGATTCTAAACCATTAAATGTAATTTTAGATGAAATTATTGAAACAACTAATTATTATGAAAAAATAATTACCATTGGCAATATAAATGATAGTATGATTTTAATAGATTACTTTAAAAATTTTGTTTTTGAATGTACTAGATTTGGTTATACTTATGAAGATTTTGTTAATTATTTAAATAATTTAGTTGATTATAAATTAGAGTTAAAATATCGAGCTGAAAAGAAAAGTGATAATTGTGTTAAATTAATGAATATTCATACTTCTAAAGGTCTTGAATTTCCTATTTGTTATTATTCAGGATTATATAAAAGATTTAATTTAGATGATATTAAAGAACAATTTTTATATTCCAAAAAATATGGTTTAGTTTGCTCTATTGATAAAGAAGGTCTTTACCCAACTTTTGTTAAAGAATTAGTTAAAAATGATTTTTATACCGAAGAAATATCTGAAAAAATTAGATTATTTTATGTAGCCCTTACCAGAAGTAAAGAAAAAATGATTTTTATTCTTCCTCATAATGATAAAGATATTTTAAATAGTAAAATAACTGATAGTCAAAAATTAAAGGCTCGTTCTTTTGCCGATTTTTTAAATCTTTTAAAAAAGTATTATCAACCATATCTTAAAGAAATGCCTAATATTAATATTTCTAAAGCTTATTTAACTCCTAAAACAAAAGAATTAAAAAAAGTAAAAGAAGATAAATTAAACGTTTTAGAATTAGTAAAAGATAATACTTTAGAAGAACAAAAAACATTCTCTAAAAAAATTAATGAATTAGCAACTTTAAAAGAAATTGAAAATATGAAATTAGGGACAAAATTTCATGAAACCTTACAATATTTAGATTTTAAAAATCCTCGTTTAGATTTAATAACCGATGAATTTATTAAAACTAAAATAAAAGCTTTTCTAAACAGCGAAATTATTAAAAATAGTTTAACTGCTGATATTTATCATGAATATGAATTTATTTGGGAAGATGAAGAAGAATTATTACATGGCATAATGGATTTATTAATTGTTAAAGATAGTGAAATTTTAATTATTGATTATAAATTACAAAATGTATCTAGTAAAGAATATTTAAATCAATTAAAAGGATATAAAAATTATGTAATAAAAACTTTTAAAAAGCCTGTTAAAACATATTTATATTCAATAACTAATGAAGCCTTTAAATTACTTGACATTTAAACTTAATTTAATATAATAAAACATTGAAAGAAGGATTAAAATGACTTTAGAAGAAATGAAAAAAACAATTAAAGAAAGAGAAAATTTACAAAAAGTGTCTAGTGCTTCTAAAATTGGAATTATTTTAGTTACTTATTTACTTTTTAGAAGTAAAAATATGACGCCTTTTACGGAAGATATGCTTAAATATTATGTCCCAGCTATTGAAACTGTTAATGAAGATGATGAACGAACTAAAGCAGTTTTTGCTCCTGAAAAAAAGACTTTAGAAGGATATAAAAATGTCAAACTTTTAGTAGAATATAATACAGCTTGGGAAAAAACTAATAATGGTTTATATCGTCAAATACACAGTATTTATTCTTATCAAAACATGAAAGAAGAAGATATTAAAGATATTGTAAGTAATCCCGAACTTCTAAATGAATATTTAACAAAAGAATCAGAATTTCCTGAATACGCTGAAACAATAGATGAAATAAATAATTATCCAACATATAATATTCAAATTTTAAATAAAGAAAAATCAATTTATCAAAATGAATTAGAAAGTAGAAAAGATGCTGTATTAGATACGATAACGTATTTACT
>CANQSO010000060.1 GCA_947626535.1 uncultured Bacilli bacterium
ATTAAAAAATAAAAAAACTAGATAAAATCTAGGAAAAATTGAATATTAAATTAATAAAGTGTCAAACATGGGGGTATTCCACCTAAAGCTTTGTGTGTTATATGTGGTTTATCTAATGCTGTTTATACTAGAAGTGATGGAGTTATAGTAATACCGATAACTGCTTTAAAAGATTAATTAAAAATTCTTAGTTAAAATGTGATTTAAAAATCTTGTTTAAAAAAATAGATTATGCTATAATCATTTTATGAGAATAGAGAGTAGGAGATTGTATGGAAGAAAATAAAAATCCTATTAATGAAATGAGTGTTTTAGAACAACAATATGCTGATTTATTGAATGATGAAAAAGAAAAAGAAAGAAAAAGAACTATTATTATAATTGTTTTACTTTTCTTGTTGCTGTTTTTAGGGATAAGTGAAGCTACATATAGTTATTTCAAACTATTTGGTAATGATAGATGCCGTTTGAATTGCGATTATAATAATGATGGTATTTGCGATACTAATTGTGATTTTGATAATGACGGGAAAGCTGATTATGATATCGACACTAATAATGATCGTAAGCCTGATATTAATATAAGTTATGGCGAAATTAAATCAGGAGTATTTAATGTTGATACTAATGGTGATAATAAACCAGATGAAAACTTAATAAATCAAGATACTAATAATGATGGTAAATGTGATTTAAACTGTGATATTGATAATGATAATCGTCCTGATTTAAATATTGATATAGATAATGATGGTAAGCCGGATTTTAATGTTGATACTAATGGTGATGGTAAACCAGATATTAATACTGATATTGACAAAGATGGTAAATGTGATATTAATTGCGATACAGATGGCGATGGTAAACCAGATACAAATTTACAAAATCAAGATCTTGATGGTGACGGTAAATGCGATGTTAACTGTGATACCGATAATGATGGAGTGCCTGACGAAAATATTGATAAAGATGGTGACGGTAAGTGTGATTTAAATTGTGACCCTAACCATACAGGGCAATGTCAAAGCAATTGTGATACAACCGGTGATGGAAAACCAGATACTAATGTTGATAAAGATGGCGACGGTAAGTGTGAATTAAATTGTGACCCTAATCATACAGGACAATGTCAAACGAATTGTGATACAACCGGCGATGGTAATCCAGATACAAACGTTGATAAAGATGGTGACGGCAAGTGTGAATTAAATTGTGATCCAAATCATACAGGTCAATGTCAAAGCAATTGTGATACAACTGGTGATGGTAATCCAGATACTAATGTAGACAAAGATGGTGACGGTAAGTGTGAATTAAATTGTGATCCAAATCATACCGGTCAATGTCAAAGCAATTGTGATACAACTGGCGATGGCAATCCAGATACAAACGTTGATAAAGATGGTGACGGTAAGTGTGAATTAAATTGTGATCCAAATCATACAGGGCAATGTCAAAGCAATTGTGATACAACTGGCGATGGCAATCCAGATACAAACGTTGATAAAGATGGTGACGGTAAGTGTGAATTAAATTGTGATCCTAATCATACTGGAAAATGTCAAACAAACTGTGACACAACTGGCGATGGGAAGCCAGATACTAATATTGACCCAGATGGTAATGGCAAATGTAAGCTAAATTGCGATGATAATAATGATGGCAAATGTGACCGTAATTGTGATACATCTGGTAATGGAACATGTGATGTTAATTGCGATACTAATAACGATGGCAAACCAGATACTAATGTTGATAAAGATGGCGACGGTAAATGCGATGTCAACTGTGATACAACTGGTAATGGTGTATGTGATACTAACTGCGATACAACTGGTGATGGCAATCCAGATACAAACGTTGATAAAGATGGTGACGGTAAGTGTGATGTTAACTGTGACCCAAATAATACTGGAGAATGTCAAAGCAATTGTGATACCAATAATGATGGTAAGTGTGACAAAAATTGTGATACTAATAATGATGGTAAATGCGATACTAACTGTGATACAACCGGCGATGGCAAGTGTGACAAAAATTGTGATACAACTGGTGACGGTAAATGCGATACTAACTGCGATACAACTGGCGATGGCAAGTGTGACAAAAACTGCGATACTAATAATGATGGTAAATGCGATACTAACTGCGATACAACTGGCGATGGCAAGTGTGACAAAAACTGCGATACTAATAATGATGGTAAATGCGATACTAACTGCGATACAACTGGCGATGGCAAGTGTGACAAAAATTGTGATACAACTGGTGACGGCAATCCAGATACTAATGTTGATAAAGATGGTGACGGTAAATGTGACCTAAACTGTGATACAACTGGTGATGGCAAATGTGATACCAATTGTGATACAACCGGCGACGGTAAATGTGACAAAAATTGTGATACAACTGGTGACGGCAATCCAGATACTAACGTTGATAAAGATGGTGACGGTAAATGTGACCTAAATTGTGATACAACTGGTAACGGTAAATGCGACACTAACTGTGATACAACTGGCGATGGCAATCCAGATACTAATGTTGATAAAGATGGTGATGGTAAGTGCGAATTAAACTGTGACACTACTGGTGATGGCAAATGCGATGTTAATTGCGACACTACTGGTGATGGTAAACCAGATAAAAATCCAGATGAAGATGGTGACGGCATATGCGATAAAAACTGTGATACCAATAATGACGGAAAGTGTGACTTAAACTGTGATGATAATGACGATGGCAAATGCGATACTAATTGTGATACCGATAAAGATGGTGTATGCGATGTCAATTGTGACGATAATAACAATGGTAAGTGTGACCGCAATTGTGACACTAATAATGACGGAAAGTGTGACTTAAACTGTGACACTAATAACGATAAAAAATGCGATGCCAATTGTGATACTGATGAAAATGGAACATGTGACTTTTATTGTTATGGCGATGATTATAATGTCTTATTTGTAACATATGATGCAGGTTTATATGCTAAAGATATAAAGCCAAATTGGAAAGGAAGTCAAACCTTTAGTGTTAATAATCGAACGCCAAATACCTTATTCTTTAGAATTGATTTAAAAGATGTTGTTAATGAATTTGATCCACCGTCTGATTTAACATATGTCTTAAAAAGAGAAAATTTAGTAGTCAAAGAAGAAACTCCTTCTCCAACTACTGATACTGAGCTATATACTGAATTAATGATACCTGCTCACGCAGTATATAATTATGAATTAGAATATCACTTTAAAAACTTTGAGTATGCTCAAGATCAACAAAAAGGCAAGAGTTATAAAGCAAAGATTGATATTTCTGAAGCTTGGTATGAATAGTTAAGAAGTTAACGTAATGTTAACTTTTTTTCTTGTCTTTTTTAGATGATTTGATTATAATTATATATAGAAAAGAATAGAGAGGTATTGTTATGAAAAGTGACGAAAAGTATAATTCAATTAAACATAAATTAAAATTTTTTACAACAATCCTTTCTTGGACTATATTTGTTTTACTAGTTTTAATTGCAATTGTTTTAGTATACTATTTTTTTACAACTAGAATATATTCAAAAAAGAATAGTGAATATAGACCTGCTTTTGGATTATATACTATAATATCACCTAGTATGGAAAAAACTTTAAATATATATGATGTTATAGTTAATGTTAGAGTTAAAAATCAAAATTCTATTAAAGTTGGAGACATTATAACTTTTATATCTACTTCTTCTAGTTCTAAAGGAATGACAATTACTCACCGAGTAATTGAAATAAGTGAAGATGAAAATGGTAATAAATTATATAAAACTAAAGGTGATAATAACACGGCCCCTGATCCTAAACCTGCTACATTTGATAATATTTTAGGAAAAGTTATATTTAAAATACCTCAATTAGGAAGATTACAATCAATATTAATAACTAAAATGGGATGGTTAATTTTAGTTGTTGTTCCAGCATTCATTATAATATTATATGATATCTTAAAATTATTAAGAATCCATGGAGCTGAAAAGAATATTGAAGAAGTATCTCTAATAGATAAAAAGAAAAAGGAAAGTGAAGAAGAAATTAAGAAAGATATTGCTAAAAAACTTACTAATAAGTATAAACAAAGACGTAATAAAAATGAAATTGATCCATTGAAAAAATCATCTATTATTATTGAAGTAAATGGTCAGAAAGAAAAGAAAAATAAAGAACAATTAGAAAGTAAAGAATATTTAGAAGATAATGAAACTATTGAAAATAATATTATAGAAAATAATATTATAGAAGATAATATTATTACTAAAGAAGAATTAATTAGTGAATATGTAGATTTTAATTCTAAAGAAGATAATGTATCTAAAGAACCAGAAAAAGATAATAACACTTTAAAAAATGAACCTTTAAAAAATGAAAATGCACCTATAAGAAAGAAAGTAAGAACTAGAAAGAAAAAGAAAAATAAGAAAAACTAGTTAATAATAATTAGTTTTTTTTAAATTTCATGATATTTTCACATAAATAATGCATTTTTTCTTTATCTACATCTTTTCTTTGTGCTATAATTTTAATTAGGAGGAGGAAAAAAATGAAAAAGTTATTTAAAGAACATGATTTAGCAAAATTAGTTCTAGGAATGTTAATTCTAGTAGTTGTTCTAACTTGGATTATTCCAAATGGAAGTTTTGGAACAGGTGCAGCTTTTACTAGTGGTACTATTCAAAGAATTGGTTTAGTTCATATCTTTTATGGTATAACCTATGCTCTACAAAATTATTCAATTCAAGTAGTATTTATATTATTTGTTGGAATTTTTTATGGAGTTGTAAGCAAAACCGATGGATATAAAAGACTTGTAGAACGTCTTGCTAAATTTGGTAAAGGAAAGGAAGTTGTTTTTGCAATAGTTATTGCCTTTGTAACAGCTGTTTTAACATCAATTTTAACAACTAGTTATGTTCTATTATTGTTTATGCCTTTCTTAATGCATATTTTAAGAAAAATGAACTTTAATAAACTAAGTGCTTTTGTTTGTACAGTTGGTGCAATGCTTGTTGGTGTTTTAGGTGCTACATACGGTACTGAAGGTGCTTTATCCTTAATAACTTATTTAGGATATGGAGGATCTGATGTTACAATTCAAACTGAGTTATTAGTTCGTTTTGGAATTTTACTATTAGCCTTTATCTTATATTCATTCTTTCTTGTTAATTATTTAAAGAAAGATGCTAAAAAAGATAAGAAAGAAGAAACTAAAGAAAATGATATTTTAGTATTAGGCGAAGTAAAAAACAAAAAAGCTAAAATTTGGCCTATTGCAAGTATTTTAATTATTACCTTTATATTAGCTATTTTAGGATTTGTTGATTGGTATGGAAACTTTAAAATTGAAATATTTAATACTTTCCATGATTGGTTTATGAATCTAGCTATAGGTGATTTTAAAATATTTAATGCAATAGCTGGAGAAAACTTAGAAGCATTAGGTTATGATCTTGCAACAGCATTTGGTACTTGGTATTTGTTTAATTATACTGTAGTTATAGCTATTGTTACTTTATTTATTGGTTTATTTAGTAATATGAAATTTAATGAATTCTTATCTAATGTTGGAGAAGGATTTAAATCAGTAATTAAGCCTTTAGCTTTAATGACTTTAGCATATACAGTATTTGTATTCTTATATTGGTCACCAATTGTTCCAACTATTGTAAATGCCTTAGGAACTACTTTTAATCCATTTATTGCAACTCTTCAAGCCTTTATTGGTAGTATTTTCAATACAGATTTAGGATATCTAGGATATTCATTAAGTTACTTTATTGGAAGTTTTACTGGCACCGAAGGAAATGTTGTTTACTTAATTTATACAACAATTTATGGATTAGTAATGTTTATTACGCCAATTAGTATGTTCTTAATATTTGGTTTATCATACTTAGATATTCCATATAAAAAATGGCTTTCATATATTTGGAAATTTGTTGTAGCCATGTTAGTGATTTTACTTTTAATATTTGCTTTATTAACATATTTATAAAAGTAATAAACTTAAAAAAGAATTTGCAATCGCAAATTCTTTTTTTAAAACATCTTTTTCTTTTTTAGCCATATAGCAATTAATACTGATATAAATATCGAAATAATTAAAATTATTAAAGATGCATGAGGATTATTAGCAATAGGTAGCTTAACATTCATTCCATAAAAACTTGAAATCATTGTAGGTATGGAAAGAACAATAGTTATGCCTGCTAAAAAGCGCATAGCAACATTTAAATTATTAGATATTATAGTGCTGTAAGTTTCAATAGTTGAATCTAAAATTTCTCGATAAATATTACATAATTCAATACATTGTTTTAAATCTATAATAGTATCTTCCAAATATTCTAAATCTTCTTTATATATATCAATGACATATTCTTTACTAATTTTTTCTAAAACCGTATTATTATATTTTAAAGAAGTTATAAAATATAATAATGATTTTTGAATATTTAATAAACCAATTAACTGTTTATTACTAGTAGAATTTAAAAGACCTTTTTCTTTATTTTCAATACTTGCTTCAATTTCTTTTAAAATATTAGTATATTCTTTAGAAGTTTCTTCTAAAATTTGAATAAAGAAACGACTTTTTTTAGCTGTATAAAAATTAGCTATTTCATTATTTATAAATTTATTTAATAATAGAGTTTCTTTTAATGATACAGTTATAATATGTAAATCATTACATATGATTATACCTAAAGGATAAGTATTATATTTAATTTGATTTTTATAAGGTATATCAATAACAATTAATATACAATCTTCCATTTTTTTAATTTGAGGAAGATTTTTTTCAACTAAGACTTCTTTTATAACTCGTTGTTCGATTTTAACAGAATCAGCAACTTGCTTTATTTCATCTTTAGTTGGATTAATTAAGTTGATCCAACTATCTTTTTCAATATTATTTAATTCTTTTAAAGTTAAATCATTATCAGTATTTTTATAAATCTTTATCATTTATGCCACTTCTTTCTATTTTAATTATAACTTAAAAAATAGATAAATGTAAAATATTTATATAAAATATATTTAATGAAAGAATATAAAAGTGGTTTAAAATAATACTAAGCTATTGACTTAGGGGGGGGGGTAAAGTTATATAATTACTTAAGAATAGAGTGATTATATGAAGCTAGAAAAGTATGTTGATAAAAGTAAGAAAAAAAGAAAAAATATATTAATAAGTTTAGGAGTAGTAGTATTAATAAGTGTATCATTACTACTATACAAAACCTTTGCGTCTTTTACGGAAAGTGCCGAATTTCCAATAATGAATGGTAAAGTAGATTATTTTGGTAATAGTGATATTTATTTTGTGTTTTATAAAGGTGAAAATCAATTATTAGAAGAAATGCCCCAAAAAGGTAATGAAGAAAATTTAGTCTTTGACCATGGGGAATGTGATAATGGAGCAAGTATTGAATGGAATTTTGAAGAATGGTCTCCATTAGTAAAAAATTTAAAAAGTGTAAAAACCAAATGTAGCTTATATTTTGAAGAAAGATATACTGAAAAAATATTGAGAGGAACAGATCCAGTATTAGATGGCAAATTAATCCCAATCAAAATAAATGAAGAAAATGGTCTTGTTACAAGAGCGAATGAAAAAGAAAAATGGTATGATTATGAAAATCAAGAATGGGCAAATGCGGTAATATTAAGAGATGGAAAAGCTGATCCTGGAGAAAACGAACCAATCGAAGAAAATGATATTGAAAGTTATTTTGTGTGGATCCCAAGATACAGATATGAAATCTTTGATGAAGAAAACTATGAAGGATTAGGAACAAAAGAAGAAAAAGAACAGATAATAAATGTTGAGTTTGAAAACAAAGATGAAGAAGTAAAAAGTGGTACAACTAAAGGAGGTGCGACCGTGTTAGGTCAAATAGTTTAGTAGGTGGAAATCCTACCTAGAAAGGTGATACCCACATCACTAG
>CANQSO010000061.1 GCA_947626535.1 uncultured Bacilli bacterium
AAATCAACCCGAACGGATTGATTATATATGTTAAGTTCAAACTATAAAAGTTCGAACAGAAACGTCACTGGAGCGATTGTAGAAGATATTTACAACTTTTTCACTCATAACGATTTGATATATAAAATTCAATCAGTAACTAAATTATATCATTTTATATTTAAAAATAAAAGTAGTTGTTATAAATTTGTAACTTTTTTATAAAGATCAATAAATTTATTGTAATCTTCTGTATTTAGTAGATGATATTGTTCATTGTTTAATTCTACAACATTTTTTATATCAAACTCGTTATACATTTCTTTTTTAAATTCAATAGTTGATATAATTATTTGTGTCATTTTATCAACATTATTTAAAATATATTTAAAAATTCTAGCAATATTTTGTTCATCTAGTTCTGCATTATTTGGACTATCAAATACTAATGGAAATTTTATTGCATTAGGATTAAATTTTGATTTTATTTTTAAAAGTGATAGATACCAAGCATAAGTAGCTGCTGGCGTAGTACTTCCTGAAACTTTAAATACATTATCAATCCTTTTTATACTTTTAGGTTTTATTTCTTGTAAATCTAATTTTTCTATACTTTCACACATTAAATCAAAATAAGTATTGTCAATTTTCTTTTTTAAATTATCATACTCTTTTATTTTCTTTTGTATCTCACTTAGTTCATTTGTTAAAGAAATATTTTTTTGTTTTATTTCATATAAATCATTACTAAGTTTATTTCTCATCTCAATAAAGCCTTTATGTTTTAATACATCATCAATGTTTGAACTGATTGACTTAATTTTTTTATTATAATTATTCATATCCTCAATAAAATTTTGATATTTATTTTCTTGAATTTGTATGTTTCTTTTCATTTCACTTAATTGTGACATCATTGATTGTCTAATAAATAGATAATCATCATTTTTATCAAAATACTTATAGCTAAATTCAAAAGGAGTAATATGAGACTTGCAGTATGGACATGTTTCATTATCATACTTCTTAAAATTATTATCGTTATCTTTAATATCTTTTTGAAGTTCTTCTAAAAGATTTTCAACTTCTAGTTTGCTATTTTCTAATTTTATAATCATATTTTTAGTTGCACTTAAATTATCAACAATAGTTTTATATTCAGATTTTGTTAATTCAATTTCTTTTTGTAAAGAATTTAAATCAAGAGAGTAATCGCTTCCATTAAGTTCACTATCTAATTTTTCCATAAGTTTATCCATTGTTCCTATTTCTTTTTGATTACTAGAAATAGCATCATTTATCTCTTTTAATTTTTTGTCTAATTCATAATATTCTTGATTAAAAACTCCAAAATGTGATAATAAAGCATATTTTTTAAAGTTAGAATACTGTCCTAGGTTATTAAAAGAAGAAAAATTTGTACAATCTAACCCATTTTGATCCACATAATTAAGTAAATACATAAATGCAGGTGGGGTAATTTCTAATTCATTATCTCTATTAGGTAATTCAATATGAAAATTAAATAATTCTTTCAATTTTTTGGATAATTCTGTTCTATGATTAGTAGAGAATATTTCAGTATACTCACAATCTACAATTTTAAAATAGTTGTTTGCCCTAAAAAAATATAATTGAGTATTGTCTATATTTACATCAAGTATTGTTGTTTTGTTGGAAAATTCCCAACTATCTTCAAAAGAGCAATCAGCACCAAGAGTGCTATATATACTTTTCATAATTACAGATTTTCCTCTTTTATTACCATTTTTTTTACACGAAGTAATAAAATTTATTCCGTCTTCTAATTTTATATGAAAGGCTTTCTTCTCTTTTAATGAAAATATATAAATATTATTAACTACTAATTTCATCCTTTCAATTCCTCCTTCAATTTTTCAAATGAATAAATAACTATTGTATATATATCACATTTAGATAAGTAAACAGGAAAATTTATATCTTTATGCGTATCGTTAAATGTTTTTGCGTATTCGTCTAAGGAAATTTCATTCCCTGATTCCATATCTTCATTAATTTTGGCACAAACTTCATCAATTATATTTATAACTTTTTGATCCTTAGCGTTAATGATATTTTTTAAAGATTTGGTACATCCTAATTGGAATAGTGAATTGTTTTTTGTATTTTCTATTATTTGTTTATAACAATTTTCATATGTTTCACTATTTTTTTCATAATGGTATTCTATCATTTTTTCTAAATCTTGTTTTGAAATTCCTTTTTTTGAGTATAGTTTATCAAATTCGCATTCTTCTTCATATTTTGCTTTAGAAAGTGCCGTTGCTTTAATTGAATTAAATAGAACAGTGGGTTTATTCATATAACAATTTTTTTCTTGCTCATAGAATTTATTTAACTTTCCAACTAATGCATTTTCATAATCATCTACACCAACATTACGATATAAATAATAAATATTTGTCAGATTAATATTTTGTTGATTAATTTCTTTTTTTAAATGATTAATTATTTTTTCTTTAGTAGTATCTTCAATATCATTTAATAAAATTGCTTCATTCGGTTTTGTAACAAATTTATTATTTATAAAAGGAGCGTTAGAAACAAGTAATACAGAAATGTTAGATGATGAATCATTATTTGAAATTTTATATATTTTTCCTATTATTGAATCTTTTGTTCTTTTATCTTTATTTGTTAAAAAATTAACATTATTAGGTTTTCCTGTATTATTTGTTTTTACTTGATAAAATTTCAAAGATTCATCATCGTTACAATGAAGCTCAATATCACAAACATAATCGAAAACAATAGTAAAATCATTTAAAATATGATAATTATCGATAAGTAATTCTATTCCATATAAAATCTCAAAATCAAATCGATTTTTTGTTCTTGCTCCTGATAAATCAAAAGGTAGTTTTTTATATGTTTCTTTTATACTCATACAAATTCCCCCAAACAACACCTCTTTTTATCAGTATTATTATATCATTATTATGAATAATGCGAAACACTAACACTAAAAAAACAAATTTTTCTTGCCAAATGTAGATATTTTTAGGATTTTATGGTATTATAAAAATGCAATTAAGGAGGACTTTATGGATTTACAATTTTTAGGTAGAGGTGCTGCATTTAATCCTAAAGAAGGTAATAATTCAGCATATTTTATAGAAAACAATCAATTATTTTTGATTGATTGTGGTGAAAGTATTTTTGAAAGATTAGTCGAAAATGGTTTATTAGAAGGTATTGATTCTATTAATTTAATGATAACACATACACATTCAGATCATATTGGTAGTTTAGGAACATTAGCAATGTATTCTTACTATACATTAAGAAAGCCTTTAAATATAGTTATGAAAAGAGGCGCTAAACACTTATCAAATATTGAAAAAGTTTTAGAGGGATTTGGTTGTACTCCTGCAATGTATAGCTATGTGGATGAAGAACAATATGATAATAGATTTGCATCTTTTCAAAACATTAGATATATGGAAACTAGTCATTGTGATGAATTAAGTTGCTATGGATTATTATTTACCACTCCAAATGGTTTGGTTTATTACTCTGGTGATACTAGAGAAATTGAAACTGTAAAATCACTTATGGCAAGTGGGAAAGATATAGATAAATTATATATTGATACAACTACAGCTAATTTTCCTGGTAATGTTCATTTGTATATAGGAGTTTTACAAGAACAAATTCCAGAAGAGTTTAAAAGTAAAGTATTTTGTATGCATGTTAATAATGACCAATGTATTGAAGAAGCTAAAAATGCAGGATTTAATGTAGTTGCAACTCAAAATGAAAAAGGACAATCACTTATTAAAAAGCTATAAAAAAGATAGAGATATTTATTTTTCTAAATCATCTCTATCTTTTTCTATTGTATCATTTTCTTTTATATTTGTAGTTTTTGATATACCTATAATATCTTCATAATTTTTATCATCTAATGCCCCACAATCATATAATTCTTTAGCAAATTCCTTATATTTGTTATCTTTAATTCTAAAGATTTTATCCATTAAGAATTGAATAAGATTATAAAACATATCCTTAAAATATTTAAGTTTAGAAGATAAAGATTTATTCTCATTTTCTAAATCATTAATAGTAATTTCTTGTTCTTTTAACTTTTTATTTAAAGAAATATTTTCTGATTCTAAATTTGAATTAGTCATGATAAGATGAGCAATTTGTTGTTCACTTCTAAAAAGATTAAAATCCATTTCTTCTAAAGTTACTGATAATTTTTGTATTCTTTTGTACTCTTTATTAGTATTATCTACTTGCTTAACAAACTCATCAATTTTTTCTTTTTCATAAATAGATAAAACACATTGATTTTTATTAAAACCCTTAAGTTTGGTATTATCCAATATCTCTTTTACTTCTTTGGTAGAATTATCTAATTTATCAGATTTGCCTTTAGCTCGTTTTAAATTATTTTCATGCTTTTTAAGATTTTTCTTCATTTTAACATATTCTGGTGTAGTATAATCTTCATTTCTACCTTCCATTTTTTCATTTAAAATATCTTCTAAACCATATTCTTTATTATAAGCTTCAATGCAATGTACTCTCATTTGATCTTGAATATTTCGAAGAGTAATTTTAGTAAAAACATCTGATTTTCCAACTTGTTTGTTCATTCCATATTTATTTTTAAATTTAACTGGTACACCTATAATATGCATGTGAGGACAACTTTCATCATAATGAATAATGGCACTTGCTATTTTAAAATCAGGAGCTAATGTTTCCAATTTTTTCACTTGTTCTTTGAAAACATTAGTCATTTTTTTCTTGAAATTTATATCTTTTGTTTCCCAATATTCAAAGTTTCCAAGTTCAATTATAATCTCAACTGCTAGATCACTTTTAGAGTTATCACTAACATGAGTAAAGTAGTCTTTAATCTTTCTGTCATCTCTAGTTTGTCTTGAATTGTATTCAATTCTTGCTTCTTCAAATTCATCTCTATATAATTTTTTAACATCATTTACGATTGAATTTGTACCTCTAATTATTTCTATTTTTTTTATATCATTATCATATTTTCTACAATTATGATTGTCTGTTTTTGTTAAACCAGCAGCATTTTGAATAGCATTATTACCTTTAGATGTTGTACCACTTAAATTAGTTTTAGCACTTTTTCTAACACCATTTTTCTTGTTTTGGTCGTTACTTACATGGAAAGAATAACCTAAACTAGCTATATAAATCACATCTCCTTTCTTTGTGTGTTTTTAGGTATATTTTGTTGTGACAAAATATTTAACCCCCTAGGTATTTTGTCATACTAACAAAATACGGGGGCTAAGGCTCGCCTTAGAATCTGAAATTAACTATCGTTAATTTATAAGTAGAAGAAATTAGGCATAGCTAATTTCTTCCTCGTATTCGTACATCTTATTTAATACATCTTCGTTGGCAGGTTTAACATCTATTTGAGTAGGTTCTTTTGTAAATACTAAGCCTTAAAATTCATTTTTATCTTTAATATATAACATACCAAATTTATGACCTTCTAATTCTTGGTTTGGATTTATCTTGCTGTAATCTTCTAAAGGAAATACTCTTATGATAGTGTGATTTTCATTTAAGTAATCAAATTGAAATAATTGATTTTGAACATTATATGTTCCTTCATAATAACCAACATCATAAAATTGTTTTAACCTAATAATGTGTTCAGCAATTTTTTCTTTAGGTAGATATGAACTAATACGAATATTACCTAATTCATTATCAAATATAATAGGCATCTCTCTTGAAAGATAACCACTATCATATAAATCATTAATTGACTTACAAATTGTCTCTCTGAATTTAACAAATTCTACTTCATAAGATTTCTTTACTTGTGTTAAATTTATTTCATCAACATAATTCATAATAAAGTTAGCTTTTTCTTCACGAGTAAAGTTATTCCAAGACTTATTTTCTTGTTTATATCTAGTAGGATATTTAATACTATTAATAAAATCAATATCTCTTTTAACTAAAATATCTTCAGGAGTAAATTTTAAATCATCACATATTTCAGTATCACTTAATTTAACTTCTAAATTTTCAATATTATTCTCTATAACTTTTCTTTCTTTTTCATATTCTTCTAATTTAAAGACTCCATTGATATATGCTTTCTTAATTCTTTCTAACTTATCATTTTGTTCTTTAATTTCTTTTGTTAAATCATCTTTTGGATTTTCTATCTTTTGTTTCATCATAGGTAAAAAGAATTGATTAACAACAGAATCATATTCAACAATTTCATTGATAAAATCTTTCATAAAATCATCAACGATCTCTTCCTTAATAGAACACTTACATTCATTACAATAATAGTAGTAATAGACATTACCATTTTTCTTTTTAGTAGCTTTACCACCTAGAATATGATTACATTTAGGACACTTTAGTTTTTGTAAATAGATATAAGTTAAATTTCTTTTATAAGCACGAGAATTATTTTTCTTTTGTTGTTGGCATTCTTCCCATAGTTCTTTAGATATAAGTGGCTCTACAACATCTTCATAATAAGTAGGATGTTTAGTTCTTTTACCATGAACAAAATCTCCTTTATAGACTTCATTTTGTAAGATATTATAAATTGTTGAATCACACCAATTTGTTTTACCTAAAACTTGTTCTTTATTAAAAATGTTACTAATTGTTTGATAACTAGCTCCTTCATGATACATATTAAATATTCTAATAACAACATCACAAGTAGTATGGTCTATTACTAATTTTTTGTTATTGTGTTTATAACCTAAACAAGCTCGGTGGGGAATATGACCTTCCTTAATAGCTCCTGCTAAACCAACTTTTGTTCTTTCACTTGTTCTTTCAATTTCATTTTGAGCAACACTCATCATAATCCTTGAATAAAGTTTTCCATTTGCAGTTGAAGTATCTATCTTTTCACAAACAAAAGCAAGAGCAACACCATATTCTTGTGAATACTTAATTAAAGCTTCCCAATCCCACATACTTCTTGTAAGTCTATCCATCTTATAAGCAACAATCATATTTATTTTACCTTGTTTCCCATCTTCAATCATTCTTTCAAAATCTGGTCTATGATTGCCTGTTTTAGCACTTATTCCTGCATCAGTATAATATTCTTTAATCTCATATCCATTATACTTACAAAAAGCTTCTAATCTTTCTTTTTGTTCAGGAATACTAAAACCTTCTCTGACTTGATCTTCCGTACTAACTCTTAAATACAAACCACAAATTCTTTTTTCTTCTTCCAACTAAAATCATCGCCTTTTCTTATTTTAAATTCAAAAAAGAGAAGTAAAAGGTACTACTATAAATAATACTTTCACTTCTCTAAACTACATTGTAAGACTCTTGATAACTAAGTTATCATCTATATTAATTATACAACAAATGCCCTTAAAAGTCCATCTTTCGAGAAGTGGTGTATTACTTGATTTTATTGATATAATCTTCTAATTCTGATAATTTTATTTTATTTTTCAAATTTTTAATATAAATATCAGTAGAATAATTAAAAGCAAGAAATGTTATGTCTTTAATGATAATTCTATGAGGTTCTACATAATTAAGATTAGATTTATCAATCTTTTTAATACTTCCATTGATGAAAGTAGGAGTCGTCTTACAAAACTCACAGATAAATTCTAATCTTTGTTTTAAAGACTTTTCAAAGGGTATTTCTTGCGAGAGTATTTTAATCATAAACACCATCCTTCCTTTAAGATGATTTTTTTGCAACAAAAAAACCAATCTTTCGATTGATTTCTATATATCAATGTCCGAAAAGTTCGAACAGATTCGTCATTGGAGCAAGTGAGGAGAATCGAACTCCCGTCTCAACCTTGGCAAGGTCGCATTCTAGCCACTGAACCACACCTGCAC
>CANQSO010000062.1 GCA_947626535.1 uncultured Bacilli bacterium
AATTTAGAATTAGATTATGTTAAAAAATATGGTCCAATTGTAGTTAATGAAACTGACGGCGAAATGTTTAATTGGGTAAAAAATCCTTGGCCATGGGATGATAAAGGAGGTAATATGTATGTTTAAATATATTAAGCACTTAAATTATCCAATCAATATTAAAAAGAAAGATTTAAAAATGGCTAAATGTTTAATTACCCAGTTTGGGGGTTCTAATGGGGAACTTGCCGCCAGTCTAAGATATTTTTCCCAAAAATTTTCAATGCCTGATGAAAAAGGAAAAGCCTTATTAAATGATATTGCAACAGAAGAATTAGGTCATTGTGAAATGATTTGTACAATGGTTAGAGAGTTAACTAAAGATGCCACTGTAGCTGAATTAAAAGCTGCGGGATTAGAAAATATTTATGCTGAACATGGTAAAGGAATTTATCCAACAGATGCTTCAGGTGTACCTTTTACTGCAACTTATTTTGCTGTTACCGGAGATGTCATAGCTGATCTTTATGAAGATATGGCTGCTGAACAAAAAGCCAGAGCTGTCTATGAAAACTTAATTGACTTAACTAATGATGAAGATGTCTTAGGTGTCTTATTATTTTTAAGACAAAGAGAAGTTGTTCACTTTAATCGTTTCAAAGAATTAAAAGATTACTATAAGAAAAAAGGCTACTAAGCCTTTTTATAATTTAAAATCAAAAATATCATTATCAGTCATATCTTTACCATCAAAAAATGTCTTAACTTTAATTTTATGAATCTTGGCAATTACATTATTTGGAAACTTCCGAAGATAATTATTAAAAACAGAAGTATTTTTATTATAATAAGTAATCCCAGCCATTAATTTTTCATCAACTTTTTTTAATTCACTAAATATTTTTTTAAAATTATTTTTTTTCTCTAATTCTTCATGGTCATAATAAATATTTTCTAATAAACTTTCTGCTTCAGTTAACTTTCTTTGCATTTCAAAATTACTAACTTTAGCTTTTTTTAATTCTTTTAAATCTTTTACATAATCATTTTTATCTTTTAAAGCATCTTTAATAGCTTTATCAAGTTTTAATAATAAATCATATTTTTCTCTTAAAACTTCATCAATCATTCCTTCAACATTATCAATTTTAGTTAAATAAAATTGCATCTTATTATAAATCAAAATATGTAATATGGCATACAAAGCTAAAAATGCTAAAATAATTAAAATTAAACCAAATGTTCCCATATCATTACCTCTATTCTTAAGAAAATTATAACATGACTAAAGAAAAAACAAAACTATTAGTTTTATTTTTGGTTATCAATTATTAATCCTTTATAATATTTCCAAGCTAAAATTTTTCTAGTATGGGAATCAATTTCACTCTCAGTTAAACTATTATTATTTAAAGCCTCTTTTATATCCTTTATCCCTGTTTCATAATCAGTTGTAATTATTAAATCATTACCTGCTAAAATAGCTTTTACAATAACATCTTTAATACCTGCAACAGCACCCATATCTAAATTATCAGAAATTATTACACCGCTAAAAGATAAATCATCAGTAAGTATTTTATTTACTTTTTTAGATAAAGAAGCAGGAGTATCTTCAATACTTTTAACCGTATTATGACTTATTAAAACTGCTTCAGCTCCAGCTTCTATACCACTTTTAAAAGGAACAATATCTTTTTCCATTATTTCTTCTAAAGTTCTAGTATCAGTTGAAGTATCTAAATGAGTATCACTATTATTTCCATAACCTGGAAAATGTTTTAATGTATAAGATACACCTTTATTTTTACTTGCATCTATTACTGTTTTAGCAAATTTAGCGGTATCATCAGCATCTAAGCCAATAGATCTATCATACATATAATCAGAAGAACTTGTGGCAATATCAACAACAGGAGCTAAATTAAGATTAATTCCTAAATTATATAATACTTTACTTTTATTAATAGTATCTTCTTTAATTAAATCAAAACCACCTTCTTTATATAGATCTCTTGGCGATTTAAAAGGTTCTTTAACTAACTTTTCATTATTACTAATTCTAACAATTTTACCACCTTCTTCATCAACTGCTGTTAAAAGAGGTATTTTACTATTACTCTGTAAATCATTAATCATTTTCTTAACTTCATCAGAATCTTTATCTTTAAAATCTTTGGAAAAGAAAACAAATCCTCCAAAATTATATTTTTTTAAATCAGCAATTTGATTATCATCAGGATATCTTACTAATAATATTTGCCCAATTTTTTCATCAAGACTCATTGTATTTAAATTTTTATCTGCTAAATCATAATAATCTTTAAATAAATCATTATTTTCTTTAAGATCAACAACAGTATAATTATCTATAATAACATCTTGAATATCTTTAGATTTATTTAATTCACCAGTATAAGTTAAATTAATTTCATTACCAATTTCACCATCTATTTCACTTTTAAAAGTATACATATCATTGTTATCATCTTTAATTGTTACTAAATCTTTTTCTAAATTAATAATTGTACCTTCAATTGTAGAAGAACTTTCTAATTGTTGTTTATTAGCAAAAGTAAACATTACCACTCCAAATAAAAATACTAAAAAAATACTACATAAAATTATATTTTTTTTCATAAACAATCCCATCCTATAAATATTATATTATATTTTAAAAAAAAATATTAGAAAAAAGAGCTAAAGCTCTAATCAAAAGTATCTGAATAATCTGGATTATAGTTAATCGGTTCATCAAATTCAACATAATTTAAATAAATCATTCTAATTAAATACCAATTTCCATTAGTAGGATCAGATATTATTAAATGATCTCTTCCAGATTGTTCAATAATTCCTGTATAAATTTTATCTCGCCATTCATTTGAATCAGGATAAGAAACAAATGCTCTAACTCTTTTTCCTCTATTTAAACGTAAAATATTTTCAATTAAACTTTGTTCTAAAGGAAAAGATTGTTCCACACTATAATTAGCAGGTGGTGAGCTTAGATTTTGATTATTTACAGCTTGGGGAAAAGTAGGACTACTAAAAAAACTTCCATTCATGTTATTCACCTCTATAAATTTTATTTAAGAAATAAAAAAAATATGAATAATTTTTTTAAGTAAATTTCTATTTTAATTTGCACATTTTAAACAATTTCTTATTACTTTAATTTTTTGATTTATGTAAAATGTGGCATAAAATGATTTTAAAATGTTGACATAGGGGGGGGGGTTATATGCTAATATAATAGTATATTAGGAGGTAGATATAAATATGAATTTAGAAAAATTTGTTGACAAAAACAAGAAAAGGAGAAAAGTAGGTCTAATAACTTTAGGCGTGCTTGTAGTAGTAAGTGTCTCATTGGTTCTTTATAAAACTTTCGCATCTTTTACTGAAAGTGTAGAATTTCCAATGATGAAAGGTAAAGTCGATTATTTTGGAAATTCTGATATTTATTTTGCTTTTTACAAAGGAAACGAAAAATTAGATGAAATGCCAGCTAAGGAAAATAGTGATGGTTTAGTATTTATTGATGGCGAATGTGATAATGACGCTACGATAGAATGGGATAGTGAAAAATGGGCACCAACAGTGTTAAATTTAACAAAAAGTAAAACCAAGTGTACGTTATATTTTAATGATAAATATATCGATAGAGAATTAAATGGAGCAGACCCAGTATTAAGTAATAAACTAATACCAATAACAATCAATGAAGAAGATGGTAAAGTTACCAGAGCAAGTGAAAAAGAAAAGTGGTATGACTATGAAAACCAAGAGTGGGCAAATGCTGTAATATTAAGAGATGGTAAAGTAGACCCAGGAGAAAACCAGCTAATAGAAGAAAGTGATATTGAAAGTTATTTTGTATGGATCCCAAGATACAGATATCAAATATTTGATGAAGGAAACTATAATGGCTTAACAACTAAAACTAATAAAGAGAAAATAATAAATATAGTATTTGAAACAAAAGATGTAGAGCCTCAAAATGGAAGTAAAGAAGGACAGTGGTTAACCCATCCCGCTTTTACTTCATTTGATACCAATGGCATATGGGTAGGTAAATTTGAAACAGGATATGATGGAGCAGGAAGTACAGGAGCAGCCCTAGTAAATCCAGCTGATGAAGCAGCGTCAATTGAAGCAGCAAAGAAAGTCGTAATCAAGCCAAATGTGTATTCATGGCGAAATATTCAGGTAGCCAAAGCTTATACAGTAGGTTTACATTATGAAGAAGAATTAAAAAGTCATATGATGAAAAATAGTGAATGGGGAGCAGTAGCCTATTTACAACACAGTAAATATGGAAGTCATACAAGTGTTAGAATAAATAATAATTCTAATTATTTAACCGGGTATGCAGCTAGACAAGAACCAACAACGGGATATACAGGAACAAACGTGTTATGTAGTAATACACCAGATGCCTGTAACGAATATGGAGGAGTTACATCTCCTGGAGATGATGGAACATATAATACCAACTATTTTAATAAAGCAAGTGTCGTAGCAAGTACAACAGGAAATTATACAGGAATCTATGATATGAGTGGAGGAGCCTGGGAATATATGATGAGTGGAATGGATGATAATAGTACAGGAGATGGAAAAACTGGAAAATTATCATCAGGACGTCATAATGTTTGGAATTCTGGTTTTATAGGAAAATTAACTTGTCCAGGATGTAATGATAATGGAGTAGAAATAAATCATAATATTACTGAAGTTACAGAAGGAATAACTTTACCAACCGATGAAAGATATTTTGATAAGTATGATTATAGTACAAGTAATGCAACATATAACAGAGGATTCTTAGGAGATGCGACAAAAGAAATGGGCCCATTTCAAACAATGAAATATTTAACCCAATCAAGAAATATAGGCAGCTGGTATAATGATGAGGCATGGCTTGTCAGTTCAGGCGGTCCGTGGCGCGTACGTGGTGGCCGTTGCACCATTGGCACTGGTGCTGGCTTGTTCAATTTCAGTTTCGCGGACGGTTCTGCGAACGGCGACGGCAGCTTTCGGCTCGTTCTCGCCGACTAGGGGTTTACCCCTTCCCCCTGACTTTTTGAAAACCTGAGCGTTGATAATGAGATATAAGGGGTCCCCACCTCCTCTTGTTAAGAGGTGGGGGGGGGGGTTCCATTAAAATTAACTACATTTTGTAATGAAGCCAAGAAATGTGGTTTTCCTTTAAAATGCTTGGATGATTATATGAGAGTTTTTAATAATCAAAATTTGAAAGTAAAAATTATTTTTGATACTGATGTTACGATTAATGAAAATATTATTAATAAACTTAAGAATATTGATTTAGATAATATAACACCTATTAAAGCTTTAACTATTTTATATGAAATTAAGGATAAATTAAAATGAGTGGTGTTGAAGATTTAATAATATATAAACAATATTTGGAACTTATTTATTATGCTGAAATGATTTTAATGAAATATCCAAAATGTGAAAGATTTGCTTTGGTAACTAATATTAAAAATAATACATATGCTGGAATGAAGTATATTATTTTAGCGTATAAAGCTTTTAAGAGAGATGAAAAATTTAATTATTTGAATAAATTAGATGTTAACTTAAAAATGCTTAAAGTGTTTATTCGAATTTCTTATAAACAAAAATATATAAATGTTAAAAATTATGCAGCTTGGAGTAGAAAAATAGCTAATATTGGTAATTTGCTTGGAGGCTGGATGAAAAATGTCCAAGACTATAAAAAATGTATTTCAAAATAATTTAACTTTTGAAAAATTACTTGAGGCACATAAAAGAGCTAAAAAAAATAAAGGAAATCGTCCAGAAATTATTCGTTTTGAAATGGATTTAGAAAGTAATATATCAAATTTACTTTATAAAATTAAAAATAATACTTATCATATGGGAAAGTATCGGGAATTTTATGTATATGAGCCTAAAGAAAGATTAATAAAATCTTTACCTTATGTGGATAGAATTGTTCATCAGTGGTATGTTGAGGAGTTTATTAAACCTCATTTTTTGCCTAAGTTTATTAAAGATTCTTATGCTTGTTTAGAAAATAAGGGATGTCATGAAGCTAAGAAAAGAGTGCAATATTTCATGCGTCAGATGAAGAAAAAGTATGGTAAATATTATATTTTAAAGTGTGATATTAAGAAATATTTTTATAATATTGATAAAAATATTTTATTTAAAATTTTAGAAAAAAATATTAAAGATAAAAAATTATTAAATTTTACATATATTTTAATTTTTGATAGTGAGGAAGAAAAGGGTATTCCAATTGGTTAATTATACTAGTCAATTTTTTGCTAATATTTATTTGAATGAACTTGATCATTTTATTAAGGAAAAGTTAAGAGTAAAATATTATATCCGTTATATGGATGATTTTTTATTATTAGTTCCTACTAAAGAAGAAGCTAAAGAATATTTAAATATTATTAGTAAATTTTTGAAAGATAATTTAGATTTAGAATTAAATATTAAAAGTAAGTATTATCCTAGTAAGATGTGTGTTGATTTTTGTGGTTATCGAATTTTTGAAACTCATATTTTAGTTAGAAATCGTTGTAAGAAAAAAATAAAAAAAAATAATTAAAAAGTGGAATTATTTGTATGAAAATAATTTAATTAATTTATTTTTTGTTAGACAAAGTTGGAATTCTTGGAAAGGACATATTAGTCATGCTAATTCTTATAATTTGAAAAATAGATATATTGAAAAAATTAATTTAGTGATTATTTATAGTTTCTTTAAGTTGAATTAGATAATTTTAAATGTTAGAATTATGTTAAGGAATGATAAATATGGATTTAACAAAATTAAAAGATTATATTTTACAAAAAGATTTATATAAACGATTAGTTATTATTTTAATTGGAACATATTTGTTAGCTTTAAACTATAATTTGTTTTTACTTCCTAATCATCTTGTTATAGGTGGTACTTCTGGTTTAGCTATTATATTTGAAGAATTATTTGGGTGGAATGCTAATTTGTTTTTGTATTTTTCTAGTTTTGTTTTAATTGCGTTGAGTTTTTGTTTTTTAGGAATTGATGATACAAGAGTTTCAATTATAGGAAGTTTGTTTTATCCAGTTATGATTAGTTTTACGGCACCAGTTGCTAATTTTTTAAGACCATTTTTAACTTTTGATAATATTTTACTTACCATTATTATTACATCTGTATTGCATGGTCTTGCTAATGGTCTTATATATAAAGTAGGTTTTAATACTGGTGGTTCTGATATTCTAATGAAAATTGTTAATAAGTATTTTCATTTACCAGAAAGTAAAAGTTTAGTTATATTAAATGGAATAATTATTTTAGTTGGTGGTTTTGTTTTTGGAATTAATAATGTTATTTATGCAATTATTATATTACTTTTATATACTAAAATTGTTGATAATATTTTAGTTGGAGTATCTAATTCGAAGTTATTCTTTATTTATACTAAAGAACATCAAAAAGTTGAAGAACATATTTTAAAAGTTATGAAAACAGGTGTTACTTTATTAGAAACTGAAGGTGGGTATAGTAAAGAAAAAGGTTATATGTTAATGTGTGTTGTACCTACTAAAGATTATTATTTATTTAAAGAAATTGTTTTAAATATTGATCCTAATGCTTTTTTTGTCATTCATGATTGTTATGAAGTTCATGGTGGCAAAAGAAAGAAAAACAAAATTTTGTAAAATTTTGTCATTTATTAGTATCTAAATGTATGTTATAATGGACTAACAATAGAGGTGGTAAAATTGAAGTTAATAAAAGTTGAAAATGCGTATAAGACCTATAA
>CANQSO010000063.1 GCA_947626535.1 uncultured Bacilli bacterium
CAGGAATTAGGTGTAGATCATATATATGATTATAGTTATTAAATAAAAGTTGTCGTACTCCTTCCTTTAGGGCACCAAATTGATTTTTACTCGGACTTTTTGCAGTTCGAGTTTTAAAATGTTTTAAAATATGTTACAATAATTTACAAATTTAAATTGATTGAATGTAAATTTAGAAAACAACTTGCATATTTGACAAAATAATATAATTTATATTTAAAAAAGGAAATGAGTTGAAATAATGAATAATAAAAAAAATACAATAAGATTAGATTTTAAAACTTGGCTATTTTTGCATTTGACTAAGGCAGTTGAAACCGAGCATATACCTGTTGTAGAGGAAAAAAATAAAAAAATAATGGATGTTAAAGATAGCAGGTCAAATGAAATATATATATTTAAAAATTATGAGGAATATAGAAATTTCTTTTTAATGTATTTAAACGATGTAGACAATGATTTAATAAATTTAGCTATATATACAAAAGGAAGTAAAGGACAAATAGTAGCTTTAAAAGGTTTATGTGAGCGTATTATTGTTAAAAGGAAAGTTAAAGAATTTTTAAATTCTATAACACAGGAGCAAATAAATAATATTCATTCAAAAGGTAAATTAACGCCATTAGAAGCAGTGAAACAATGGGAAGCATTTGACTTATGTATTGAAGGAAGCAAAACAGTTTTTTTAAAGAATAGATGTGAATATTTTGATTATAATTGTCATGAATGCTTAATGGAAACTGCTTCACATAAATTAGAACATGATATAATTAATTTTTCATTAAATAATTCTATAATTGAAGAAACTGAGGTTACTAAAAAACTTAATTTGTAATAAATTATATGAAATTGTTATATATTCCTTTAGGGTACCAAATTGATTTTACTCGGACTTTTATAGTTTAAATCTTTAATATTTTGATGTATAGTACTTTTAATTTAAGTCTTTAATATGAAGTAATTGATAAATGGATTTTAGTAATTTATAAAAAAAATAAAACATGCTATAATTTTTATAGAAAGAAGAAAGTATTTTAGAAAAGAAGGTAGATTTAGATGGCGAAGTTAAATTTTGAATCTTATTTTGAAAGTATTGATACGCAATACTGTGATTCTAAATATATTATTACAATTTTAGAAAATATTTTAGAAAAAAAATTAGATGATATTAAAAATGAAATTAACAATACCCAAATTGTTGTTACTAAAGAGCAGATAACTGCTTATTTAGAAAAAAAATTTGAAGAAGAAGATTCAGAACTAAAGAAAAGAATTGAAAGTTCAAAACCTAAAAGACCTAAAAACAATACTTCATGGACTGGTGAAGATATTAAAGTTGCTTCACAAGAATTTATGGATAGATTAAGTGCCGAACGGTATTATTTTGAACCTTATGCATTAGAATATTTTAATAGATATGCAAATATTTTAAGAAATAAAGCTCTTCTATTAGTAAATATTATAGAAAAAATTGGTTATAAGAATTCTTTATCTATTCAAGATTTATTAAATGAACTTGATATTCAATTAGATCAATATGGCAATATTTTAAAAGAAGATATTATTCGTTTGATAACGCCTACTATTTATAACATTAGAGAATTGAATAATACAGTTGCTAATGCTAATCTTTTATCAACTTATTTAACTTTTAAACTATCAAAAAATTCGTTATATAGAGATGGTTGGTCTGAAGAAGAAATATATCCAACAAGTTCACTTCAAAGCAAAAATTTATACTATAGTCATAGAGAAGGAAATGTAGATTTATCAGATAATCAAAGAGCAGAGTTAAAAAGAGAACAAAGAAGAAGTATGAAAAAAAATGCCAAAATCTTATTAGATTTATAAATGCTTAAAGTTTAGGTTTATTATACATATTGCAAAAAACTATTTAACTAACGTAACATTTTTAATATTTAAAGTATCTTTTAATGATAGAGTTATGGAATATTCAACTTGTTCTTTCATTTCTTCTTTATTTAATCCTTCATATAAAGCATCATTAAAACTTAACTTTATTTCTTCTTCTAATAATTCATAACTATTTAATTCAGTTGAAGCATTAAGATAACTCATTAAATTTGTTTCTAAATGAGGATTACTTTTTAATCTTTCAATAACTATTTCAACTTTATCTTTAGAATTATTTTCTAATAAAGTAACAGGAACATAATAAGTTATATCGTTTAAAACGGCTAGATAATAAGTTGTTGTTTTAGTAGCATTTCTAATATTATCAATATTATATATTGTATTAATGCCAATATCTCTAGTTAAAATATGTGGTAGTTTTTTCTTACTGTTTGGTAATTCTTCTAATAAATTACCTTCTACTAATATAAGCAAGCCATCTACTTCATCTAAATCGGTAAAAGTATATACTAAACTTTCAATAAGTTTTTCTTCATAATCTTTAGGTAGATTTAAAAATTCTTTACTAAAATTTATTTTTAATAATTTATCTTGAATATCTAAACTTAATACTTTGGTATCTTTAGGAATTATAGGTTTAAAAATATTGGGTAAATAAATATTGTTTTTACTATCTATTGTTAGAAAAGAAATTAATTCTTCTATTTTACTAATTGTTTCAGAATTTTTAGTTACAATTTCGGTTCTGGAAACATAATTTTCTTTGTTTAATAAATAGATTGGCGTTTTATAACCACTTATATAAGTTGTTTCACTGATAGGATTTATTTCCTCACTACTAGGGAAAAGTAAAGTAATAAAAAAGATAAAAAAAGCAAAAGAGGTTATAATAAATTTCCTTTTAGCAAAATTTTTTATCACTAAAATCACCTAATTAAACTTATGAAAATTTAAGTTAAAACATGAACAAAATAAGACATATTTATTATTTGCATTATGAAAAGAAAATTATTATAATTATAAAAGGAGATTATAAAATATGAAAACTAAATTACATTTAAAAAAAGATGCTTATTTAATTATTATTATTTTTGTTATAGTTTTACTTAGTATGGCCGGTTTTATATATGCTTTTTTAAAATATGAACCTAAAAAAGAATGTTTAGAAATTAATTATAATGAAGATGTTTTAATAAATGAAATGAAACAAAATGAAGAATATAATTATCAAGTTAAAGTAAAGAATATTTGTGAAAAAACTAATTTAAATATTAGTATTGAAACTTTAAAGGATAGTGTTGTTAAAGAAAATAATGTTTTAATAAACGATAAATTATTAAGTAGTTATCCTGCTAAAGTAAAAGAGCTTAATGAAAGTGATAGTAGTCATTTAATTTTTAATGAAGAAATTGATAATAATGAAGAAAAGATTTATGATTTTAAAATTATGATGAGTAATGATTTAATAGATGAAAGTGTTATAAATAATTTATATCATGGGAAAATTGTAGTTAATTAAGGAGAATAATGAAAAGGGTAGTAATTGTTTTAATAAGTATAGTTGTAATTATTAGTTTATTAGTAGGTATAAGATATTTTAAATATCGTAATATTATTGGTGATTATGAAGTAAGGGAAGGAATAGGTATAGATAATACTAAAAAGTTAAAATTAAATTTATTTAGTTGGAGTATTGGTGAAGAAAAAGATTTAAAATGTGATATATGGGGTTGTAATGGTTATCAAAATGGTTATTATTATGAAACTAAAAATAACAAGATTTATTTAAAATTTAAAGATGGGGTATTAGAAAGTAAGATAGAAATAAAAGACGATAATTTAATTATTGATGATGTTATTTATAAAAAAGTTTAACTTGACATAAGTTGACTTTTTTTGACATTATTTTTATTTTAAAAAAATTGTCAATCCGTTATAATTATTTTAAGAAGAATAATTGTAAGGAGCTGATTTAAATGAAAAAATATTTAAAGATTATTGTTTTAGTGGTTATTGTTGGTCTTTTTAGCAATAAAAATTATGTTGATAATAATAAATATTTTATATCCACTCCTAATTATTTGGCGAATAGTAATATAAATAAAGATTATCTATATTTATCTGATATTAATTATGTAAATGAGCTAACTTATGTTAAACCAGGGTATTATTTAAGACTAGATAAAAATAGTTCAAGTGGTTTAATTACCGTTAATATTGATGGTAAGAAAAAAAGTTTTATTAAAGGTATATCTGCTTGGGCTACTTCTAATATTGTTTATGATTTACAAGATTATGATTATGATTATTTTACAGCTTATTTAGGTGTTGATGCTAAAGAAATAAGTACCTATTATAATAGTGGGGTAACATTTAAAATATCTACTTCTAATGATGGGGAAAATTGGAATGATGTGTTAACAACTAATACCTTAAAAGGTTTTGATAATGCATACTATGCTAAAGTAAATATTAAAGGACAAAGATATTTAAAATTATATGCTTATGAAAATGGCAATTCTTGGTATAGTCATTGGTATGATGATGCCGTTTATGCTAATGCTAAATTAATTAAAGAAGATTATGAAGAAAAAGATAAAGATATTCCATATCTTAAAACAGTAGAAGAATATGATGAAATAATTAAAAAAGAACCTACTAATAATTTAATGATTTTACAAAGACAGTTAGTTAGTAAAGTTGGTTATGATATTTTGAAGTCTTTAATTAATTATAGTGAAGATTATGAAAATATTATTAAATGGTTATTTAATGATGAACATATTTTAGAATTATATTTATTAGGGGGAGAACCTGATGGTAATTATGTTTCTTCATTTAAAATTTTAAATGAATTGTATCATGAATATCAAAGTGATTTAGAAGGAGAAAATAAAGAGCTTTATGAAAAAATGATGATTAGTTTATCATTAACGCATTCAGCAAGTGTTGGATTATGGGTTACAGGTGCTCCAGAAAATGAGTTTGATCCAAATGGTTCAAGAGCTATAAAACGTTATGAAATATATAAATATTTATATGAAAATGATTTATTAGAAAATAAAATTTTTGAAAATATAAGTGTTGAAGAAATGCGTTTTGTTATGAACAATATTATTGATGATGAAGAAATTATTTGGTTAAATAGTTATACTAAAGAAACTGATAAATATAATCCTTATAATTTTATAACTTATCGTTTTGGATATGATTATAATAAAGATGATTATTATGATTATACTAAGTATAAATTATGGGATGAAAAATATCACTTAAGTAAATTTAAAATTACTAATCAAAAGGATCATCCTAAATTATGGCAAGTATTTGAAGAAGGAGCTGTATGTGGTGGTATTTCTAAGACTGGTTCAAATATTAAAGGGGTGTATGGTATCCCATCAAGTGTTATTTCTCAACCAGGACATGCGGCATACATTTATTTAACTTTAGATGAAAATGGTAATAAGATTTGGGATTTATATAATAATGTTTCTGGCTGGGCAATGTCTGGTAAAACGGAAAAATTAAGTGTTAGAATGCCTAATGGTTGGGGTAGTGGTGATTATGCGGGTACTTATCCTGCTAGTTATATATTATTATCACAAGCTGCTTTAAATAATTATGAACATTATCTTTTAGCGGAAAAAAAGATAATGTTAGCGAATGTTTATCATGGGGATTTTGCAAAGCAAGAAGAAATTTATAATGAAGCATTAGATATTCAAAATATTAATTTTGATGTTTGGTTAGGTTTAATAAATTTATATGAAGAAAATGATGTAAGTGAAGATAAGTATTTAGAACTTGCTACAAGAATTGCTAATAGTTTAACATATTATCCACTTCCAATGCATGACTTATTAGTAAAATTAGAAAAACATTTTAAAAGTTCAACAAATATTGGTAAATATACAACTTTAATTAATGAAGCTTTAACAAAAGCTAGTAATGCTACTAAAGAAAATGTTTTACAACCAGAACCTACTAAGACTGTAGCTAATTATTTATTATCTAATAATGATACGGAATTAGCTAAATTTTCCTTTAGTGGTGAAAACGCTAATGAGATTGTTTTAAGTGAAAGATTTAATGATACTGAAGTAATTTGGGAATATAATCTTACTAGTAGTGATGAAGAAAGTGATTGGCATCGTACTAGTGGTAAGAAACACTTATTAACAAATGAAGAATTAAATCTAATTCATCCTGATACTGATATTAAAGTTAGAATAGTTGGAGCTTTAGATAATGTTTATAATATTAATATTGATAAAGCTCTTATGCCTAATGTTTATAGTAATGATTTAGAAAATAAAATTTATAATCTAAATAATATGATGGAATGGCAAGAAGAAGATGGTAATTGGATCAATTTTAGTGATGAAGAACCTGAGCTAACTGGTAATAAAATTATTAATATTAGAGTAAAAAGTCATGATAATAAAATTAGTAGTGATATTGTTAAATTAGAATTTACCGATAATGAAGATGAAAATAATAATTATATTCCAATTAATCGTTTAAGTATTGATGAAGTATCATCAGAAGAATTAGTAAGAGAAGATAATAAAGCTTTAAATGCTCTAGATGGTAATACGAAAACAATGTGGCATACTTCTTGGGATGGAAGTGATAAAGAAAAATATATGATTATTAAACTAGATAAAAAAGCTTTTATTTCTAGTTTAGAATATGTGCCAAGACAAGAAGGATTAAATGGGGTAGTTAAAAAAGTTCAAGTTGCAGTTAGTATGGATAAAGAAAATTGGGATGTTGTTGGGCAAGAAGATTGGAATTTAGATACTACAACTAAAACAATTAGTTTAAATTCTGATAAACCAGCTTTATATGTAAAAATTATTGGTTTAAAAACGGAAGGAGAATTCATGTCTGCTTCAATGATCAATCTTTTTGAAGATGTTACAAAAATAACAGCTCCAATAGCAAGTATTAATTATAATCATTCATATTTAACTAATAAAGATGTTACAGCTACTCTTGTAAATCCATCTAAAAATATTACTATAACTAATAATAATGGTAATAATACTTACACATTTAAGGAAAATGGCGAATTTACCTTTAATTATGTTGATGATTATGGCAATACTGGAGCAACAATTGCTAAAGTTGATTGGATAGATAAAACAGTAAATGCTAATGTTATTTATGAAAAAGTAGAAAATAGTGAAGTTGTAAAAGCTATTTTAAAAAGTGATGAGGCAATTACGATTTTAAATAATGATGGATTAGATACTCATTTATTTACGGAAAATGGCGAGTTTACTTTTAAATACCAAGATGAAGTTGGAAATATGGGAACAACAACTGCTAAAGTTGATTGGTTAAAATCAGAAATTCAGACTAAAAAAGTTGTAGAAAAAGAAGAAGTTGATGAAAATATTATTGTTGATGATGAAGTTAATGAAAAAGAAAATGATAATGAACAAGATAAAAAAATAAATGAAGAAGAACAAGAAGAGACTAGTGAACAACCAAATTTTGAAATTAAAACTGATTATGTTGAACAAAATAATCCATCTAATAATGAAGAAATAAACACTATTGATAATAATGAAGGATTAACTATTGAAGCTGACAATCAAAATAAAGAAGAACAAGAAGAAACTACAACAGATAAAGAACAAGAAACTGAACAGAATAGTGAAGAAGAAAAAAATAATATTAATGAATCTAATGAAAATAAAGCGAGTGTTCCGTTAATGCCTTTAATTATTGGTGGTTCTGTAGCAGTATTAGGAATTGGTATATTTGCTTGTTTAAAATTTAGAAAATAAGTAAATTTTTGTCAATAAAATTGAAGTATTTGTGACTTATAAGTTAAAATGTCCGCTTTTTGTTATTCGTTTACAAGTTAAAATGTCCGCTCTCAAAAAAATCAA
>CANQSO010000064.1 GCA_947626535.1 uncultured Bacilli bacterium
ATAGTGATAAGCGAAAATAGGAAGTCGCCTATTTTTTTTTGCTTTTTTTTCAATTTCACTTGACTTAGGGGGGGGGGTAGAGTTTTATAATTACTTAAGAATAGAGTGATATTATGAAGCTAGAAAAATATGTTGATAAAGATAGAAAAAAAAGAAAAATTATATTAATAAGTTTAGGAGTAATAGTTTTAATAAGTGTATCATTACTACTATATAAAACCTTTGCGTCTTTTACAGAGAGTGCCGAATTTCTAATGATGAATGGAAAAGTTGATTATTTTGGTAATAGTGATATTTATTTTGTGTTTTATAAAGGTGATGATGAATTATTAGAAGAAATGCCCCAAAAAGGTAATGAAGAAAATTTAGTATTTGACCATGGTGAATGTGATAATGGAGCAAATATTGAATGGAATGAAAATGAATGGGCTCCATTAGTAAAAGGGTTAAATAAAGTAAAAACTAAATGTAGTTTATATTTTAAAGAATATGTTCCTACTTTTGATAAAGAATTAGTAAAATGTGGTAAAGCAGGAACAGGAGCAGCAGAGTGTATCAAAAATAATGCCAATTTAGATACGACAAATTTATGGGTTGATGATACAGGTGATGCAAATATCAGATATGTAGGAGCAAATGCAACAGTAAATAACTATATAGATATAGGCGATAGAGATGGTGATGGAAATCCAATATTATGGCGAATCATAGGAGTCATGAATAACATAACTAATTTAGATAATGGTGGACAACAAGAAAGTTTAGTAAAAATAATAAGAGCAGACAGTATAGGAAATTATAGTTGGGATAGTAGTGCCCAAAATATTAATTATGGAAGTGGAGTAAATGAATGGAGCCAAGCAGATTTAATGAAATTATTAAATCCAGGATTTAATAATAGTCAAGATAAGGATTATGATGGAAATTTAGTTGCAATAAATAATAGTTTGTATTGGAATAGAGATAGTGGAGTTTGTTATATAAACAATAAAGGTGGATGGACATATTGTGATTTTACCAGTATCGGAATAAGTGAAAAAGCCAAGGAAAAAATTACTAAAGTAAGATGGAATACTGGAACATTTGGAGAAGCATATGATGAAGATAAAATAACAGCAAAATATATGTATGAAGGAGAGCGAAGCAGCCATAATGGAAAAGAACAATGTGAAGATATGGGGATTGAATCATGCAATGATGAAGTGCCAAGAACAACAACATGGGAAGGATATATAGGATTGATTTATCCAAGTGACTATGGTTATGCCGTAGGAGGAAGTGTTAGAAATATATGTTTAGGAAAAAGTATGTGTAATTATGATAGTGATAGTTGTTACACAAATGATTGGATTAAATCAACAACTTATCAAAAGCATATGTGGACTATTACTCCTTTTCCAGATTCATATAGTTCTATTGAACTATTTGCAGTACATTATGCTAACCATTTATTTGGACACTCAGCTTATATAGATAATCAAGTAAATCCTGTAGCTTATCTATCATCGTCAGTAAAAATTACTGGCGGAACAGGAGAAAAAGGAACACCATTCATTGCTTCATTAAATTAATCGTGAGATAGTGTATTCATTAATGTCAACTTTTGTTATTAATATATCAATTTTAATATTTTTAGGTTATAATAACTTTAGAGGTGGATTATGAATTATAATGAAGTATTTGAGGGAGATATTAATAAAAAATTATTTTTTAATCAAGAAGGTTACCCTCAAAAATTATTGATTAATGGTTATATATCTTTAGATAATGCTATTAAAAGATTAGATAATGGAGAATATTATGTTTTAGTTAGTTATCATGCTGGTGAAAATTTACCAGGATGTTATTTGCCTGTGCCAAGTGAAAAAATTGATTTTGAATTACCTGATGGTCTTTCTTTTGCATCTTTTAATCCTGATGAATTTGTTTATGCTTTTTGTGATAATAGCTCTATTCAATTAATAAGTAAATTACCTAATATGTTAAGAGGGGCAAAATATATGTTAGGTTCTGGACCTGATGAAATGTATTTAGAAGATTTAGTTTTAGAGCAATTACAAAATTATAAAGAGAAGTATCATTCTCAAACTAGATAGGTGCGTATTGACTTAATATTGAAATTGCATTGACAAAAAAACTATTCTCTGTTATTATTTAGGCATAGAATGGAGATGGGGATATGAATTCATCAAATACCACTAATATGAGTTTTAGAGTGGATAAAAAGCTAAAAAGACAAGCTGATTTGTTATTTAAAAGTTTAGGTTTAAACACATCAGTTGCTTTAAATATGTTTTTAGCCCAGTGTGTTCATGAACAAGGTATTCCTTTTACTCCTAAAGTTATATCTAAAACAAAGAGTGAAACACCTATTGTTGAAGATGAAAATTTAGTTAATAACAATATTGAAGATTTATTATAAACACTAGACAACGTGTTTATTTTTTGTATAATAATACCTGGTGAAAGAAATGAGTTTGGAAGAAAGGGTTATTAAGGCTTATTATCAAAAATATTTTAATAAAACTATAGATAACGAAATAATAGTGCATACAAATGCATATAAATTTTTAAAATTTTATGGTTGTTTAAGTTTTAAAAAGAAAATAGATTATTTATATTTTTATCTTTCTAATACTGAAATAAAAACTTTATGGAATAGTTTAGGCATTGAGCAAATGTATAATAATTTAATATTAGAAAGTTTAAATGCTTTAATTGCCTATTATAAAGATAAATACCCTTTAACATGTGATAAAAATAGTGAAATTATAACTAAATTAATTATGAATGAAGACATTTTAAGATTATTAAGAAAAGATATTAGTAAATTTAAAAAGATTCATTGTATATGTAATGCTGCTTTAGATAGTTATATAGAAATAAAAGATATTTATTCTTTTCTTAAAGATATTGTAATTGTAGATGAAGATGAATACTTTCGAATTGATCAAAATAAATGCTCAATTAAATTACCATTAAAACAATTATTTTATCCAGATAGTAGAACTAATTTTTATTTAACTTTCTTTAATTTCTTTCAAGATTTACCTGAAAATAAAAAATATGAAAGTTTTAGTCAAGCTGCTACTACATATCGATTAAAACAATTTGCTAAAATAAATAAAATTAAAATTGTTAATATCGAAAAAGATTTAAAATTAAATTTAAATAAATATTATGAATCTTTTCATGATTTTAATGATAAAGAAGTGCAAATGTATAATGTAGTTTTTGAAAAGATAGATTCTTTTCATTATGAAGATTTAGATTATTTATATGAAGCTTTTGCTAATTTAAATATTAAAAATTTAAATTATTATTTAAAAGATGATAAAGTTTATTTTAAAACTAATATTCAAAATAAATTCAAAGCTTTAAAAAATAAAAATCTTAATGATTTTAAACTATCTTTAGCAATTATTTTAGAGATTATGTTAAATATTCAAAATGATTTTAGTGAAGCTTTTAGTGAAAATAAAAAAACTAAATATATTGATGCTTCTTTACAAAGACAAAGGCGTATTCAAGATAAATTGATAAAATAAAGTGTCAAAGAATGTTATTTATATTGTATGCTAAATTATTTATGTGTTAGAATGAATTTAGGTGATTAAGATATGGAATATAAATATACGTCTAAAGATGAATCTGATACTTTAGAATTAGCGCAGAATATTGAAAGTGAAAAGTTTCCTAATATGGTTATTTGTTTAAATGGGGAACTTGGTAGTGGAAAAACGGTTTTTGTTAAAGGTTTTGCATCTTCTCTAGGATTAAGTGAAAATATTACTTCACCAACATTTAATATTGTTAAAGAATATCCTAATGGCGAACTTCCTTTATATCATATTGATGCTTATCGCTTAGAAGATAAAAAAGATAATATTGGTATAAGTGATTACTTTAATAAAGATGGGGTAACAATTATTGAATGGGCTGAATTAATTGAAGATTTACTACCAGAAGAAAGATTAGATATTGAGTTTAGATTAATTGATGAAAATACTAGAGTTTTAATATTAAGACCTTATGGTAAATTATATGAAGATATTTGTGAATCAGTTTTATAAGAGTAATAACTCTTTTTCTTTTGCTCAAAAAATGGTATACTACTTGTGTTTTAAAGAGGTGTGTTATGTTAACATTATTTATTGATACTCATGATAGTGATATTAGACTGGCTTTAATTTTAGATAATAAAATATTAAAAGAAATAACTAATAAAGAAAAATTAGATCATAGTACTGTTTGTATGCCAACATTAATAAAACTGATGGAAGATTGTCAAAAAGATGTGAAAGATTTAAGTGATATTGTGGTAGTTAATGGGCCTGGTTCTTTTACGGGTGAACGTTTAGGGGTTACGATTGCTAAAACGCTTGCTTATACTTTAAATATTCCGATTAGAACAATTACAAGTATTGAAACATGTTTAAGTAGTATTTTGATAAATGATAATACCTACTTGTCTTTAAGTGAAAAAAATGGTTATTTTCTTGCCTTATTTAATAATAAAAAAGAATTAATTAAAGATTATTTTTATTTATCTAAAAAAGAATATGAAGAATTTATTAAAGAAAATAAAGTATTAGAAGTTAAAGATTATGATATTTTATCAAGTGTAATTTTTGCTCATCAAAAAGAAGCTATTAATCCTCATTTAGTAAATCCTTTTTATGTTAAAAAAATTGAGGTTTTAAAATGATTAGAAAATTATTAAAAGAAGATTTTGATAGGGTTTATGAATTAGGTTTAAAATTACATTCTAATTATAAAATTATTAATAATTTAGAAGAAATTATTAATAATGATTTAAACTATTTTTATGTTTATGAAATAGATGGTAAAGTAGTTGGTTTTATTCATTTTACTAAATTATATAATTCTGTTGATTTAGTAGATATTATAGTTAGTGAAGAGTATCAAAATCAAAAGATTGGTTCTATTTTAATTGATTATATGATTACTAATTTAAATGTTGATGATAGAATTTATTTAGAGGTTAATACTAATAATAAGAAAGCTATTAATTTATATCAAAAATTTGGTTTTAAAGTTATTAATATTAGAAAAAATTATTATTGTTTAGATGATGCTTATGTAATGGAAAGAGTGATTTAAATGAAAGATGTCTATATTTTAGCGATTGAAACATCTTGTGATGAAACTAGTATGGCGATTGTTAAAAATGGTCAAAGTATTGATTCTTTAACAATTTTAACCCAGATGGATACTCATGCTAATTTTGGTGGGGTAGTTCCGGAAATTGCTAGTCGAATGCATACTGAAAATATTACGATGGTTTTAGAAGAAACTTTAAAGAAAAGTCATATTACAATGGATGAAATATCTGCTATTGCGGTTACTTATGCTCCAGGCTTACTTGGTTCTTTATTAGTAGGGGTAGAATGCGCTAAAGTGGTAGCTTATGTTTATAACAAACCTTTAATCAAAGTTAATCATACTTTAGGTCATATTTATGCTAATAATATTGAAAATGAGATTGTTTTTCCTACCCTTGCTTTAATTGTTAGTGGGGGACATACTGATTTAGTAATTTTAAAAAGTGATAGTGAGATGGAAGTTTTAGGAAGTACGATTGATGATTCGATTGGGGAAGTTTATGATAAAGTAGCAAGAGTTTTAGGAATGCCTTATCCTGGTGGTCCTAATATTGAAAAAAAAGCTTTATTAGGAAAACCTACTTATGAAATGCCCGTTTTAATGAATGATGATAGTTATAATTTTTCTTATAGTGGTTTAAAAAGTTATATTATTAATTTAGTTCATAATGAAAAACAAAGAAATCATGAAATTAGAATTAATGATTTAGCTTGTTCTTTTCAAAGAGCGGCCGTAGAAGAGTTATCTAGGAAAGTAGACTTAGCATTAAAAAATAATCCTGATATTAAAAGAATGATTTTAGCTGGTGGGGTATCGGCTAATAAATATCTTCGGGGAGAGATAAAAAAAGTTTGTGATAAATATCAAGTTAAATTTCACGTTCCAAATATTATCTATTGTACTGATAATGCAGCGATGATTGGAGCAGCAGCATATCCTTTATATAAAGCTCATATTTTTGCTGATTATAGTTTGAATGCTAAGAGTAGTGAAACAATTAAAAAATATTTAGAAAATAATTAAAAAGAATAAGGATTAGCGTTTCCTTATTCTTTTTAATTCATAATTATTTGTTGGATAAAAATTAGAAATTATTGGTTTGTTTTTTTCTTGTCTAGAAATTTGAATTTCTTTAATACCATCATTAACTTTATTTTTAAGTTCTTCAGTTGGGTCAAATAAATAAACAATAAACTTTTTTTCTTTAGCTTCTTCTATAGTCATTTCTTTAAAATCATGAGTAGTAAATTCATCATCATAATTATATTGAATTCTTGCTAATTTATAAGTACTATTAGGTATGCCTATTATTGCCATATTAATGTCATCAATAGTGCCTATTCGATAAGAATAATTAGTAAGATTATTTAACTTTAATACTTCATCTAAACTATAAGATAAAGGAAGTAATTTTTCATTTAATTTTAATAAATAATTGTCAATAATAACTGGTTGAAAACCATCAAATTTTAAATCTTTTTCATTAGTATCTTCCATATACATAAATAAAGTATAAAACATTTGTTGATATTTATTTTTTAAACTTTTAAATTCTTTAATTTCTTTTTCTGACATAGGAATTTTATTATTTTCAATTAGGGGATCTGCTTTATTAATAATTTGATATTTATATAATAAAGAATTTATAAGATTAATACCTGGTAATAAAAGTATTAAATCATTTATTTTTTTATCTTTTAAAGAAAGTTCATTTAAATATTTTTCATAAATTTCATAAGTTATTTTATAACCTTTTTTAGATAAAGATAATGTTTTATTTAAACTAGCATTACTTTTAATAAGAAAAGAAGTTATAACCGTAATAAGTTCAATTAATAATCCAATAATTATATTCATAGATAATCCTCCTATAAATATTTATATTATAACATGGATTAAAAAAAGGATATTAATTTTTTACTTGATATTTCTTTACATATTAAAATAAGACCTTACTTTATTGTTATCAAATTATTTGATATAATACAGTTAGATTAGGAGGAATGACTGGTGAAAAAAATTAAAATTGTTTTGTTAGTTTTTATTATGTTTATTTCATTTGGAATTTTTCCTATTGTTAAAGCTGATAGTAAAGGATATATAACTGGTGATGATGTTTTATTTAGAAGTGGAGCTGGTACTGGTTTTGTTGTTCTTGATTCTTTAAATGTTGGGGATGAAGTTATATTTAATAGTATGAATAAAGTTAAAGGACCTGGTTGTGATGATGGTTGGTATAGTTTAACTTATAATAATAAAAAAGGTTATGTATGTAGTAGTTATGTTAGTGTTACTAAACCTAGTAGTGGAGATATTTCTTATAATAGACCTTGGACTAGTCCTAAAAAAGCTATCTTTGGGGGAGCGGAATTTATTAGTGATGGTTATATTAATGCTGGACAATTTACAAGTTATTTAAAAAAATTTAATGTTAATCCTAATGCTTATTATCCATTATATAATCATCAATATATGTTTAATATTGCAGCTCCTTGTAGTGAAGCTTATTCATCATATAAATCATATAAAGAAAATAATTTACTTAGTTTACCTTTAGAGTTTACAATTCCTATTTTTAATAAGATGCCAAATACAACTAAACATCCAACTGATAGTGTACCTAAACAAAATAATACCAAAGTTACTGATAA
>CANQSO010000065.1 GCA_947626535.1 uncultured Bacilli bacterium
GTTAGTGACATAGTAAATATTGTACTATTAGCTTTATCTAATTTTTTATTTAATTTTTCAAATTCATCATATAATCCTGACTCATAATTGCTTTTTCTTCCCATAACTAATCTTCCTTTATTTTCTTAAGTTTCTCATAAATATATTTTATGTCAAGTAGTTTGGTTCATTTTGTGGATAACTCCTATAAATTTCTCTAGTTATCAACTTTCATATATGATAATTTTTATCTTTTTAGGTCTGAATAGTTACAGATTTTTAATAAAAGTTTTATTGATATATTGAAAATTAAAATTTATTTTGATACAATAGTTCTAAGATTGGGATTGATAAAATGAAAAGATTTAAAATGTGTTATATTGTTGTTATCTTGTTAATTATTTTTTCTCTTGACAAAGTTAATGCTGCGTGTGATAATAAGACCCAACTTGAAATTAATACAGCTTCGTCTAATGTTTCAATGGATTATACTATTGAATCTGATGTTATCGATTTAGAAGGTAATGTTCATCCTGAATTATCTGCTGAAAATATAACAATATCTGAAACAAGTGAATATAGTTTACGCGACAAAATTACAGTTAATGTTAATAATGTTACGGATAAAGTATATGTTGTTTTTTATAGCGAGGAAGATGGTATAAATAGGGAATATCATTACAGTGATTTAAAGAATGGTTCTTTTAGTTATGAACTTCCTGATAATACAAAAATTAGAAATTATACTTTAACTATTTATTCTGATGTATCAGAGTGTTCTAATGAGAAGCTAAGAACAATTAATAAAACTACACCTATGTATAATGAATTAGCAACTCAAAATTTCTGTGAAAATAATAACGCATACTATTGTCAAGAATATGTAACTACACCTATTAATGTTAATGAAGAAGACTTAATAAATAAATATCTTGAACAAGAAAGTGAGAAACAAGAAGAAAGTAATAATGAAACTGAAAAAGAAAGTAATACTATTATAATTATTGGCATTGTTATAGTGTTAGTACTAATTGTTGCAATTGTATGGGTAATTATTCGAAATAAAAAAAATAAAGATAAAATTATGAAAAGTATAGGGGGAATGTAAAATGAAAAAAATGGGGAAATTGTTTTTTACTTTAATTTTATTTATCTTATTAATTGGAAATGCTAAGGCTGAGGTATATTTTAATGTAACTAAAGCTGCAAATGGAACTGGAGCTAAATGTCCTCAGAATTCTTTATATTTAAGACTTGTAGGATCAGATAGTTCTACTAAACAAACAATTAATTTTTATAACGTTTATGAATCACCAACTAGTAGAATTGCTTATGGTCAAACTTTTTGTATGGCTCCTGGTAAAGAATCATATCGAAATAATGGTGAACATTATTGTGAAAGAGTAATAACACCTCAAAAAGCTGGAGCTAATCAAGCTTTTGACGTTGCGGCTACTTATGCGTATCAAACAATGGTTAATGAAGGAATTATTGGAGCTAATCCAACTATAAGAAGTAGAGTTGTTGGAACTATGACCTTTAGATGGTTAGAATATTATTTTGGTAAATTAGATATGTATGGTACTACATCTCAAGTTACACCATATATTTTTAGAAGTAATTTAGATAATCGTACAAATGCTGTTTATTGGAATCAAAGTAATTCATATGTTAAAAAAGCTATTGAAATATCATCAGCTGCTAAACAATTAGGAGTAAGAATATTAAATGGTAAAACAACTTATGAAAAACTTGTTGCTAAAGGTAAAATTTGGACAGATGAATGGAACTTTGTATTAGTTAATACTAAACAAGAAGGAGATTATGTAACTATTAAATTTGATGTTACACCAAAAGCTGGTAAAGCTCCTAAATCTGTTAGATGGAAACAATTTGATATAACTTGTGAATATGGTTATACATGTGAAGTCGTTAAAAGAAAGAAAATATCTGATAACACTGGACGTTATGTAGTAAAAATTAATACTAAAAATGGTAATGCTAATAAATCTGGGGATCAAACTTATGGTATGAGAATAACTACTGCTTATGCTGATCAAAGAAATCCATCAGCATATATGATGTTATTAACACCAAAAGTTGGTACTCAATATCATCAAAAAATGTTATTAGTTAAAGATTATGTAAATTCATACTTTATTCAAACTGAAATACCTGTTAAGATTCCTGAAACAAAATGTTTATGTGAAGAAGTCGATGGTAAATTTACTGGAGATTATGTATACTATACAACTGATGAAAATGGTAATACAACATCTGAAGTAATTCCTAAAGATGATGAAAGAATTCCAACTTTAGATTGTCCAGCTGTATGTGAAAATCCTGAAAAACCATCATGCGAAATTGAAACTGATGGTGGACAAAATACTTACTACTGTAAAGATGGAGAAGAATGTGATCAAGAAACATATCATAAAGAATGTTTACATGTTTGTGAAACTCCAGATCAAAATGACGAACATAAATATTATTGTACTGAAAAAGTCCCTGATCAAGGTGGAGAAGAATGTAATGAAACTCAATATTTAGATGAATGTTATTGTCCACCTTTAAAAGAAAAATGTGAAGAAGATCCTAATGATCCAGCTTGTGATGAATATGAAGAAAAATGTCCGAACTGTAATGCTAGTGTATCAGTTCCAGGAACATGTAGTGATTTTGATACTAATAGTACTGTTGTTGGAACAATTAGTGATGTAAATCAACAAAAATCTGAATGTAATGATAGTGTTAATCCAGTTAAAAGATGTGTTATTGATTCAGTAGACCAAACTAATACATCTTATGAAGCTACTAATGAAATAGCTAATAATAAATATTGTAAAGTATGGTGTGATGAAAGTTATCAATTTGATATGCCAACAGCTAGATATTCATTAAGTGGTGGTTACTTTAATTTATCTACTAAGATAAGTGGTACAAGAAATTGTTATATTAGTTCAGCAAGTAATCCTGATAAACCTATTGATGTTGAAGGTTTTGAAAAAGAATTAAGTGATTTAAATAGAGATTTATATGTATCATGGAATGAATGGAATAAATGGAATACATTATATGAAAGAGCCGATATAAAAGCTCTTGCTGATGATGATACAAAAGAACAGAATTTAGAATGGGAATATACATCATATGATTATAATAATAATGCAAGTACTGTTAAAGTATCAGCTATTATTTCTAAATCTGGTATTATTGGTTTTAAAGATAAATTCTTTAATGAATATCAAGAAATTAATAAACAAATTACTGATGCAACTAATGCCTTCAATGCTTGTACAATAACATGGAAGAATACAATGAATTTTGATCCGGAAATTAGTTTTACATATCATGAAGAAGAATATAATAAAATTGGTAATGGTAAATTTAAGAGAGTATCTGATGTTTCTACTGATGTAGTTGATACATATTGTTTAGGAGATACAGATAATCAATATAATTGTTTAAGTGGTAAAATTGTGGCAAATCAAGAATCTGTACCTGATAATGTCTTTAAAAATACAACTGTTGTAACATGTAATAATAATGGTTGTAGTGCAAATAATACCTTTAAATTAAGTAAAGCTAAATGGATTCAAAAAACTAAAACTAAATCAGCAACTTATTCACCAAGTCAAAACTTTAGTACTTATCATCAATATGGTACTATAGTATCTGGTGATCCATGTAAAAATGCTAATGTAGATGGATATACTAATTGTTTATGGACAAGACTTCCAGATACCGCTTTACCAGTTGAATTAAAAACTGGTAAAGGAGCATTCCCATTTAACTTAAAATTCAGTAATATTGGTCAATCAAATCAAGATAATTCTGTAGGAAGACTTGTTGGTAATAATACGAGTGTCTTAACTGAATATAATAAATTACCTGATAATAAGAAGTGTAGTGTTAATGGTAATGAAAATGGTGTATTAACTCAAGAAGCTGGATATGTATGTGCTTATGTTAATAATTGTCCAGAATGTGATGTATCATGTGATGGTGATAATTGTTATATTAAAGAACAATGTGATGGTGAATGTCCAGTATCATGTAAAAATTGTATCTTTAATGGTACTAGTACAGCCTTTAAATATCGTACTATATCATTGAATGATTTATTCCCTAATTCATGTGATAGTAATACTGCTAATTGTCGAAAAGAAGGATATAATTGGAACTATACCGGAAGTGCTAATCGAGCAGTAAATCAAAAAGCCGCAAAAACTGTAAAAGAAATTGAAGACCAAGGAGAAGATGTATATGATAATGCTGAATATTCATATACCTTAAGCCCAACTCAAATGGGAGCGATAAAACAATATAATAGAACGGTTGGAACCTATGCTAATACCACATTACCAAATGGAGAAAATGCCTTACAATGTGATATCGAAACATATGGTGGAATAGAGTATAGTGTAAGATGTAAAAGTCAGTTCTTAAGAAGTAATGAAGGATTATATTTTAAAACAAATAAAAGAAATGATACCTTTACATTATGGACAGAAACAGATAATTGTCGAAATGGTTCATGTTTAAGTATCTCAAATGCTATTGGGCCATCATGGAAATAGGAGGTTAAAGAAATGAAAGAATCATATTGGGGCTATTGGTTAATAGCTTTAGGAGTATTTGTAATAGTCGTAATGATGTTAATATCAAATGTATCAGCAACAAATACGCAAGATTACTATATACTAAAAGAAATCTCAGAAGCAGCTATGGTCGATGCAGTCGACTATGGCTACTACCGAGAAAGTGGTGAATTAAGAATGAATAGAGAGAAATTTGTAGAGAATTTTCTTAGAAGATTTGCGGAAAATGTATCATTAAGTACATATCAAGTAGATTTCTATGGATTATATGAATCACCACCAAAAGCAAGTGTACAAGTAACAACAAAAAGTAATACATATCAATTGAATTCAGGAGCTGAAACATTTGATATAGTAAATAGAGTAGATGCAATGTTGGAACTTGACTCAACTAATTAGGGATTAAATAGGAGGAATAAAAATGGGAAATTTAGGAATTAAAATTAAAAAGTTTTTGAGTAATAAAAATACAGTAACAATTATTTGTGTTGTTGCTGGTATTTTAGTTTTATATCTTGGGTATACTTGGCGTGTTAATAGTGCTATTAGTCCGACATCTATACCTTATGCTAAAACATCTTTAGCGTCTCGACATGTTATTACAACTGATGATATTGGTTATATGGAAGTATCAAGTGCAGTTATTAGTAAAAGTAATAATATGATTAGAAATTCTAATCAATTAATTGGTAAAGAAGTAATGTATGGAACTACTATTCCACAAAATAGTTTTTTCTATAATGAAGCAGTAGTTTCACCAGAATCTCAACCAGATAGTACAATAGCTGATATACCTGATGGTTATACATTATTTGATTTACCAGTTGATTTACATACTACTTATGGTAACTCAATTTTTCCAGGTAACTATATTGATTTATGGTTTAAAGGAATGGATGATCAAAATAAATTAATTTATACTAATTTAATTAAAAGTATTAAAGTACTAGATGTTAGTGATAATCAAGGACAATCAGTATTTGAAACTTCTGTTGAAAAAAGAACACCTGCTGACTTATTATTTGCAGTTCCAGATGATATGTATTCATTACTTAGAAAAGCTCAATATTTATCAAGATATAGTGTTGAAATAATTCCAGTACCAAGAAATAAGAATTATACAGCTAATCCTGGTGAAACTGAAGTTGCCAGTGAATATGTAAGAGACTTTATATTATCTAAAACTGAAGTTATACCAGATGAAGAAATATCTAGTAGTTCTAATAGTAATAATGATACTGATGAAGAAGATACTGAAGAAGAAGATAATAATTATTATGAAGATGATGAAGAAGAATAATTAACAATTAAAAGAATAAAAGAATTGGGGTGAAAATCATGAATGATGCAATATTTTCTCAGTTAGATTTTGGTCCTATAGATGAATTTTTAAGAGAAGAAAATGTTACAGATATATCTATATGTAATAATGGGCAAGTTTGGTTAAAAACATTAGATAAAGGTGTTTATCAAGTTGAAAGACCAGAAATAAATAATGCGTTGTTAGAAAAATTAGCATTTCAATGTGCTAATGTTATGGGAAAAACTTTTAATATGGCCCATCCTTTTTTAGATGCTGAGAGTGCTGAATTACGTTTGAATTTTGTTCATGATTCAATTGCTACTAATGGTATAGCTTGTCAAATAAGAAAAACACCTTCTAAAATAAGATTAAATAGAGAAAAATTAATAAACGAACAATATATTTCTGCTAGTTTACTTGATTTTTTGCTTAAATGTGTTGAGGGACATGCTAATATTATTGTTAGTGGTGAAACTGGTTCTGGTAAAACAGAATTGGTTAAATATTTAGCGGCTCATACTAAAGAAAATGAAAAAATAATTACAATTGAAGATACTTTGGAACTTCATTTGGATCGTATTTTTCCACATCGTGATATAATTGCTATGAAAACTAATAATATAGCAAGTTATAGTGAAGTATTGGTTACCTGTATGCGTCAAAACCCAATTTGGATTTTGCTTTCTGAGGTTCGTAGTGCTGAAGCAGTTATGGCTGTTCGTAACTCTATATCGTCTGGGCACCATATTTTATCAACTATCCACTCTGATAAAGCTAGTTTGATTCCAATGCGTATGTTCGCGTTGATAGAAAGTAATGTTGATGTTGAACAATTTTTATCAACTATTCATCGTTATGTTCAAATTGGCATATATGTTAAAGGTTATATGAGTAAAGAATTAGGGCGTTTTCAAAGAGAGATTATGGAAATATGTGAATTTTATGTTGATGAAGAAAATAAACCTAAAGTAAATACAATATTTCAGAAAACTTTAACAGGTGAAATTACTATGAATAATCCTACTAATCATTTAAAAGAATATTTAAGTATTTCTGGGGTTTCTTTACCAGATGATATATTTAATGAAAGTAATAGTAATGCTAACACTAATGTAGGTGCAAAACCAATAGAAACGTTGTAGAAAGAAGGGAAAATATGATAGAACTTGTTATACTACTCGCCATTGGTGTATTTGGAGTATCATATTATTTAAATAATGGTGAGAATGTTTATAATTTTTTTGCAAAAAGTGTAACAAATGCATATGATAAATATGCTCCATATAGTTTTAAACAAGTAAGAGAAAAAGTTAAAGAATTAGGACAGGAATTTACTCCTCGAGAATATATTACTCAAGTTGTTGTTTTTGCGGTTGTAGCAGGAGGTATTTCTTATTTATATTTTTATAATATAATTATTGCTTTAATATATGCTGGTGTTGCAGTTTTATTTATTCCCTTTTTAACATATTTAAGATGTCAAAAAGCTTATTCTGAATTTATATTTGAACAAGTTCAAATATATACTACTAATGTTATTATGGAATTTACTACTACTCAAAGTTTTGTTAAAGCTCTTGAAGGAGTTAGAGATTCAGGAATATTAGAAGATCCTGTATTAACTGATTTAAGAACAATGATTGATATGTCTTATCAAAATGGTACTATTGATGAATCAATTGAATTTTTTAATCAAAAATATCCATATTATATGGTTAAAAATATGAATCAATTATTTTTACAAATTACTAAAGAAGGTGCTAAAGATTCTGGAGAAGCTTTAG
>CANQSO010000066.1 GCA_947626535.1 uncultured Bacilli bacterium
ATGGCAGTTGGTTTTGTAAAAAGATTTTTAGTAAAAATATTAATAGAAGAAGATAACCAAGAGAAAGAAAAATTGGAAAATATATTATTTGATAATATATTAAAAAATATAGTCCCGATAAGAGAAAATCGTCATTATTCTAGAAATAACTCTTTAAAAAATAAACATTCTATAAATAAAAGAAAATCTTTTTAGTATTTTTAATATTTTTATAGCCTATTAAATTTGGGGTAAGGGGAACTATGCCTAAAATTAGTATTTTTTACTATAACAATTTTTTGCTTAACAAAAAAAGATAAAGTTTTTATTACTTTTATCTCTTAAGTTAATGACATTGTTTTTAAAACTCTTTTTTTAGTGTATAATATTAGATATTAAGGAGCTGATTATATGTTTGAATATATGGGAGACCGTTTAGAAAAAGCTATTAAAAATATTAGAGGTATGGGAAGAATTACCGAAGAAAATATTAGTGATGCCATGCGCGAAATTAGAATGGCTTTATTAGAAGCTGATGTTAATTATCAAGTTGTTAAAGAATTTATTAGTAATGTTAAAGAAAAAGCTTTAGGTATGGATGTAGGAAAGAGTCTAAAACCTGATGAATTATTTATTAAATTAGTTAAAGATGAATTAGTAGATTTATTAGGTAAAGAATATGTTCCTTTAGAGTTAAAAAGTAAACCAGCAATCATTATGCTAGTGGGACTTCAAGGTAGTGGTAAAACAACAACAATTGCTAAATTAGCTAACCATTTAAGAAAAAAAGAAAATAAAAAACCTTTAATGGTTGCGTGTGATATCTATCGTCCTGCGGCAATTGACCAATTACAAGAATTAGGAAAATCCTTAAACATGGAAGTATTTACCAAAGGCAAAGAAAATCCTGTTAATATTGTAAATGAAGCTATAGAATATGCTAAAGAAAATAATTATGATACGATATTAATTGATACAGCAGGACGTTTACATATTGATGAAGTTTTAATGCAAGAATTAAAAGACATTATAGAAGTAAGTCATCCTGATGAAGTTATTTTAGTAATTGATGCCATGATGGGACAAGATGCTATTAATGTTATCAATGGTTTTAATAATGAATTATCTTTAACAGGTTGTATCTTAACCAAATTGGACGGTAATACTAAAGGTGGAGTAGCTTTATCAGTTAGACATTTAACCAATATTCCTATTAAGTTTGTTGGTGACAGTGAAAAATTAGATGGCTTAAAAGCTTTTTATCCAGAACGCATGGCTGAGCGTATTTTAGATATGGGCGACATCATGAGTATTGCTGAAAAAGTTGAAGGCATCATTAGTGAAGATGAAGCAATAAAACAAGCTAAAAGAATGCAAAACGGTAAATTTGATTTAGAAGATTTTTTACAAACTTTTAAACAAATAAAAAAACTAGGACCATTAGAAAATATTATAAAATTACTTCCTCAAGCTAGAAAAATGGGGTTAAACAATATTCAAATAGACCCTAAACAAATGGCTCATGTTGAAGCAATAATTTTATCAATGACACCTTATGAAAGACGTCATCCTGATGTTTTAAAAGCAAGCAGAAAACAGCGAATTGCTAAAGGTTCAGGTAGAAGTGTAGAAGAAGTAAATCGTTTATTAAAACAATTTGAAGAAATGAAAAAAATGATGAAAATGATGCAAAATGGTAACATGAAAATGCCATTTTAAAATATTGATAAAATGTAGAATGATAATTAAACATCATTCATTAAAAAAATTCATTATAGCTCCAAGCGAAGTGAAATAAATTTCTTTAAGCAGATTATACGCGTATATCAAAAGTTAGATTAAATATATTCTATAGGAACCATGTAGTTGTCATCGTCATAGGCAATAATATCTTTTGCCATACATAGGACTATACCGTTTCCCTTTTCTGGTTCAAAATTATTTGCTACATCAAAGTTTTTGATTGCCATCTTTCTTTTCCATGATTTGTAAAAGATTTGATTATTTCATTTACTACATATGTTTCAAATATTGCTCCCACTATACTTTTTTCTAATATTATATGGTCAAGATAGTCAGCTAAATAACCAGCGATTCAATAAAAAACCAAACATTTTCGGAATTCAATTCCGAAAATGTATAAAAAATTAGATAAACATTTTCCTCAAAATGTAAAATAAAAAATACTTTTTTTGTAAAGTGAAAAATACTTTTTTTGTAAAGTAAGAATTGTTTTTTTTATAAAATTACTATATAATAACATTATGCGAGGAGGAAAAAATGAAATATTTACCAAGAATTGTAGATAAAGAAATTGATGAACTTATGGAAATTATGGGAGCTGTTCTTATTGAAGGATGCAAATGGTGTGGAAAATCTACTACTGGTTTTCATCATGCAAAAAGCATAATTGAATTTCAAAATCCAGATTTGAAACAAGAATACGAAGAAATTAAAAATACAAAGCCATCTTTATTTTTAAATGGTGAAAAGCCAAGAATGTTTGATGAATGGCAGATGTATCCTGTAATATGGGATTCAATTAGAACGGATGTTGATCATTCTGGAAAAAAGGGAGAATATATTCTTACGGGTTCTGCTAAGCCAAGTGAGGGTGAGATAATGCACACTGGAACTGGTAGAATATCAAGAGTATTAATGCGACCTATGAGTTTATATGAGTCAGGCGAATCTACTGGAGAGGTATCATTTAAAGATGTTTTAAATGGCAAAGAAGTTTCAGGAGTATCTAAATTATCATTAAATGATTTAGCAAGTATAATTGTCCGTGGGGGATGGCCAGCCTCAATTGAAATTAAAAGTTCAGCAAAGTACCGATTTGCTAAAGAATATGTTAAGTCACTTATCCATGAAGAAGTAAGAAAAGTAGATGGAGTAGAAAGAAACCCAGAAAAAATGTTAAGTGTTTTAAGAAGTCTTGCTAGAAATGTTTCAGCATCTGTGGCAAGTTCAACTATAAAAAATGATGTAAAAAATAGTTTTGATAATGATATTTCTAGACCAACTTTAATAGATTATTTAAATACATTAGAAAAATTATATGTTATTGAAAATGTAAATGCTACAAATTTGAATTTTAGAAGTAAATATGCCTTGCGTACAAAACCTAAAAAATATTTTGTTGATCCATCTATCGCAACGGCAGTACTTGAAATGAATCCAGAAAATTTAATTCAGGATTTAAATACTTTTGGATTTTTATTTGAATGTCTTTGTATTAGAGATTTAAAAATATACTCCCAAAGTTTTGGAGGTGATATTACTTTTTATCGTGATGAAAGGGACTGTGAGATAGATGCTATACTTAGAACTAAGAGTGGAAAATGGGGTGCAATAGAAATAAAACTTGGTGCTGGTTATATTGATGAAGCAGTCAATAATCTTTTGAAATTTAAAGAACATGTTGATATTAAAAAATGTGGAGAACCAGCATTTTTAATGGTATTAACTGGCACTAAATATTCTTATAAACGAGAAGATAATGTATATGTAGTATCTATTGGGACATTAAAAGATTAATATTTTATGCTAACTCTCTTTTTTATGTTTTTGCCTAAACCAAAATAATTATTTAACATACACTAAGTTAGAAAGGAATGACGAGTATGTTAAAAAATAATGCTAGTGAAAGAGATACAATGCAAATTGATTATAGTCAAACTAGTCAAGTAAGTTATGGTGATGGATGTGGTTGTGGATGTAATAAAGGTATGGGAATGAATATGAATCCATGTCCAATGCCATCTTGTCCACCATCACAAACTTGTTGCTGTCCACCTATAACTGAATGCCCACAAAATCAAGTATGTCATCGAGTTATTAACTATGAAGTACCACATTTAATGCCAATGAACACTACTGTTGTAAATCATCACATTTATAACCATACTTATACACCAATTTATTCTTATAATGAAATAGATGAAGTTGAAAATATTTATAACCGTTGTGGATGCAAATAAGAATTCTCCAGAAATATCTGGAGTTTTTTAATGGAGCCAATAAAAGATATTGTATTTTTAATGGTTTTTAGGTATAATGTCTATTAGAAAATAGGTGGCACGAATGAGGAAAATTTTGGCAAGTATTGATTTAGGCAGTGATACTTTAAAATTAATTGTTGGTGAATATTTTAAAGGCAAAATAAATATTTTGGCTGTTGCTACTGTGCCATCAAAAGGAATTAATTCTGGTTTTGTAACTGAGCCCAATGAATTAACTATTAAGTTAAAAGAATTATTTAAAAAAGGTGAAGAATTAATTGGTTTACCGATTACCAAAGTAATCACAACAATTTCTTCAAATGATGTTAAATTTCATATGAATGAAGGTTATACAACTATTGAAGAAGATATTGGAATGGTAAGATCAATAGATATTATCAGATCAATGCAAGCATCAGCTTACAATCAAGTAGAAGATGATGAAGAAATTGCTACTATTACTCCTATTCATTTTAAAGTTGATGATGAAAAAGTTTTAAATCCCATTGGTAAACAAGGTAAAAAGTGCAGTGTTAAAACTATTTTTACAACTGTTCCTAAAAAAAATGTTATTCCCGTTGTTAAATGTTTAAATAAAATTGGTGTTGATGTTATAGATACTACTTTTGGAGCGATTGGTGATTATTTTGAATTTGAAACAAAGGAAATGGCAAGTGAAGTAGGAGCTGTTATTAATTTAGGACATATGACAACCACTGTCTCAATTTTTAATAAAGGAATACTTACTAATATAACTGAAATTCAAATGGGAGCTATTGATATTGAAAAAGATATTGCCTATATGTTTAAAGTTCCTAAAAAAGAAGCTAAAGATATAAGACTTAATTTATGTTTAGCTCATAAGAGAAATGTAAGTGATTTAAATAAAAAAGAATATACCAATAAAGATGGGGAAAAAATAATAGTTAATGAATATGAAGCTACAGAAATTGCTTCTTCTAGAATAGAAGAAATCTTAAAATTAGCAAAAAAAGAAATAAATCACTTAACAAAAAAAGAAATTCATTATATAATAATCACAGGTGGAATAAGCGAGATGGCTAACTTTTCTTATTTAGTAGAAGAAATATTTGGTCATTATGCACGATTAGGAGTAACTAAAGAATTAGGGTTACGGTCTAATATTTATTCTACAAGTGTTGGTTTAATTAAATATTATTTAGATAAGATGCGTTTAAGAAATCAAGAATTTACAATATTTAATTATCAACAATTAGATGAATTAAGTGGTACAGGAAGAAAAATAAATATTAATGAAAATTCCATATTAGGAAAAATATTTGGATATTTCTTTGATAATTAGAGGAGGAAAAAATATGGATAATAATTTAAAAATTGATCCAATTGCTAAAATTAAAGTATTTGGTGTTGGTGGCGGCGGGAATAATGCTGTAAATAGGATGATTGAGGAAGGCGTTCAAGGTGTTGAGTTTTATGTTGTAAATACAGATTTACAAGTTCTTAATGCATCTAAAGCCAAAAATAAGATTCAAATTGGTAAAAATATTACTGGTGGTAGAGGTGCTGGTTCAAATCCTGAAGTTGGACGTGAAGCTGCTTTAGAAAGTAAAAAAGAAATTGAAGAATCAGTAAAAGGAGCTGATATGGTTTTTATCGCTTGTGGTTTAGGCGGTGGAACAGGAACTGGTGCTGCTCCAATTATTGCTGAAATTGCTCAAGAATCAGGGGCTTTAACTGTTGGAATAGTTACTAAACCATTTCGCTTTGAAGGAAAAAGAAGAATGGAACATGCTTTAGTTGGTTTAGAAGAATTAAGAAAACATGTTGATACTTTAATTATTATTCCAAATGATCGATTAAGAGATATAATAGATAAAACAACAACATTTCAACAAGCATTTAAAGAAGTAGATAATGTTTTACATCGAGGAGTTCAATCTATATCTGACTTAATAGCTGTTACTGGAATAGTTAATTTAGATTTTGCTGATATTAAAACGGTAATGGAAAAATCTGGAACAGCTTTAATTGGTATTGGAATGGGAGTTGGGGATAATAGAGCAGTAGAAGCAGCTAAACAAGCAGTATCAAGTGCTTTACTTGAAACCACGATTGATGGAGCAACAGATGCTATAATTAATATTACTGGTGGTGATTCTCTAACTTTGTTTGAAATTGAAGATGCTGTTGAAACAGTTAGAGAAGCAGCTAATTCAGATATTAATATAATATTTGGAGCTATTCCAAATAGTAATTTAACTGATGAAGTTATTGTAACAGTTATAGCTACTGGTTTTGATGGTAAAAATGCCGATGAAGATGATGACAATGATGATGAAGTTTTACCAAAAAGAAGAAACGTTGAAGAAGATAATGAATATGATATCCCATCCTTTTTAAGAAGCAAAGATAGTTATTAAAAAGATAAAACAAGATTCGACAAAGTCTTGTTTTTTTATGTGCTATTTTTAGTAGGGTGATACTAATGATTGTGTATGTTGATTTATTATTTTTAATCAATTTTTGGTTTGATTTTATTTTACTAATGAGTGTTAGTATTACTCTAAAGCGAAATGTTTCATTAAGAAAAATAGGACGGGGAGCTTTAGTGGGGTCATTAAGTATGATTACTTTAGTTATACCTTTTACTTCGCTTACTTTATTTTTATTTAAGTTAGGACTAGCTATTTTAATGGTTATTACAACATTTTCTTTTAAAGATAAAAAATATTTAATTCAAAATCTTTCTTATTTTTATATGACAAGTACAATATTAGGAGGATTTATTTATTTTTGGCAATTATCATGTAATGAAGAAAGTTATGGATTAGTTTTTGGATATAGGGATTTTTCATTTTCATTACCTATTATTTTATTAAGTCCAGTTATATTGTTTATGTATATCAAACAACGAAAAGAAATTAGGCATTATCAACAAATTATTCCTGTTACTTTTTATTTTAAAAATGGGCAAAATATTCAATTGAATGGTTTTTTAGATACAGGTAATAAGTTAGTAGACCCAATTACTAAGAAAAAGATTATTTTAGTTAATGTAAAGAAATTAAAGGGAATAGTTCCAATTCGTAGTCCAATGTATGTGGCATATAATTCTTTAAATCATCATGGATTATTAAAGTGTATTTTAATTGATAAGGTTCAGTTTATGGGGATAGAAAGTCATAATTATTTGATTGGTCTTAGTGAGGGGGATTTGTTAAAAGATGGAATGGAATGTGTTTTAAATTCATATTGTTTGGAGGAAATGAAATGATATTAAAAATACTAGAGTGGTTAAAGCATGATTATAATGAATGTTTTTATGTGGGGAGTGCTGATAAGTTACCACCACCATTAAGTAAAGAAGAGGAATTAGCCTATTTAATACAAGCTAAAAAAGGAAATATGGAAGCTAAAAATAAACTTATTGAACATAATTTACGATTAGTAGTTTTTTTAGCTAAAAAATATGAAAATACAGGATATGAATTAGAAGATTTAGTTAGTATTGGTTCAATTGGTTTAATAAAGGGAATTGAAACTTATAAAATTGATAAAAATATTAAATTAGCAACTTATGCTTCGCGTTGTATTGCTAATGAAATATT
>CANQSO010000067.1 GCA_947626535.1 uncultured Bacilli bacterium
CGTTTTGTCAGCAAGTGCTGATGAAAGTGGTAGTCTTTTTTTCTTTTTATTTAAACTTGATTTAAATAAAAAGGCAATAACTTTGCTTACGATAGTTTGCAAAATTATTGCTTAAATGGGGTATCAAAAGGGGAAAATCCCCTTTGCACACCTAAGTTGGTTTACCAACTTAGTAGTGTGTTACTATCTTGCCTAAAAGATAGTCATTTAATTATCTTCATGATATAAGTATTCATCTGGTATATTTGGATAACCACTTATGTAAAAATTAAATATATCATTTAATATTTGAATACATATTCCATAAGATTTCTCATCTAATTTATCTTCTTTAAAACAATTATCTAATAGACTTTTATAATTATAATATGCGTTTTCATAATCATTTTTATCTAGATTTTTAATATTGCTTATGTCTTGTATTATGTTGCTTAATTCATTTATTTCTAATTCAATTTTAGAATCAACTTGACCTTCTATATCTTCAATTAATTCATATAAAGAAAGTGCTAATAAATAATTAGAATAATCAGTATTGGAAGAACTTTCATATTGATTAAAATATTTTTTAAGTTCATCTATTGAATAATCATTCATATTATTTTCATTTAATTGATTACATAAATCAGAATCTAATACATAACCTTTTAATGATATTTTATTAAGTTTTAATGTTTTTTCTATTTGATAATCGTCGTCTGATAATTCTACAAGTTCATTTGCCTTTGTGATAAAATTAAATATTTTGTTATTAATATCATCATGAATTTTATCAATTTCTACATATGATTCTAATATTTTTACATTTAAATTATTATCCATAATCATAACCCCTTAATTAGCATATAAACAATCATACATAATGCACCACTAACAAAACTAACAATTAATGATAATGTAATAACATTAGCAAATCCTTTACTACCAGTTGAACTGCCATTTGAGGAAGATTGGGTTAAAGTTTTAACTTTAGGCTTATTCATTTGTTTTTTTTGTAATTTTTGTTGTTTAATTATTTGATTTTTTTGTTTTATTTGTTGATGAACTTGAATTTCACTTTGACTTCTTTGGGCAAAAGGTTTTGGCTTTTCTTGCTGTGTAGATTGTTTTTGTTGTTTATTATTAGATTTTAATGATTTAATATTACTAAATTTTTTACCATCAGGAACTAGGCCTGCACTCATAGTATTTATTAGTGGTTTTTCTTTCTTTCCTTCTTCTTTTCGTTTTTTATTTTCTTTAACTATACTTTTATTAGCTCTTACTAAATTATGATCATTTTTTCCAAATAAAGACCAATATGTGCTTCTTTCAAAATTAACACCATTAGATGTATAAGTTTTACTAATATGATTTTGCATTTTTCTTTTTACCTGCCATAAATCAACTTTTTGACCACTTTGTTGCATTTTATTTATATTTTCCAAAAATGGTTTAGTAAAATGGAAATCATGCTCTGTACATTCGGTTTTTATATGTTTTTCTTTACCATCAACATATACTTTCTTATCTTGAATTCTTTTTATCATTTGAGCAGTTTCTTGTAAATTATCTCTACCTTTTTTAGTCATAATATCTTCATCAGATAAATGCATTTGATCCCCAAATCTATCTATCAAATTTGGTTTAGCATTAACTATCTTATCTAATGTTTCTTCTACTTTTTGTCTTTTAAATGGACTTTCAGTCAATGTAGTTTCGTTATACATATATTCAACACCATTTGGTTTTTTTATATCATCAAAACATGATGCTAATTCTTTTGGCGTTATTCCAAAATGCTTTTCCCAAATCATTTCATATGGTGCATTTTTATTATCCTTATTTCTTTCAACTAATTCATTAAATATTTCAACTTCATTTATCAACATTGAACCATCTGATAGTTGTCTATTATATTTCTCTATATATTGAATTGAAACTTGTACAAACGATTTCATTTCAGCAAGAATTTGATCATGATCTTTTAACCCTTTACCTTGTTTTAATAATTGCTCGACACGGCTTTGGTCAAATAATGTATGATATCTCATATGTATATCATGATTCGCACAATATTGTAATGCTTTTTTTGTTAAAAATGGATCAAAAACATTTCCATTTAAGGAAGGATATACAGAATTATTATATGTGCCAGTAGCCATTATTATTGTATCTATTGATTTGTCTCTTTGAATTAAGTCAGAAAGGCTTTTCATTTCATCATAAGAAACACTTTTAACATTATCAAAATCATCGTTCATAGAGTGATTAAATTTTGTTATGAAATCATTTCCATATTTTTGACCTAAATATGCAAATGTTTCATTTATTTTACCTTGTGATACTTGTTGTAAGCACGTTTCTAATTCTTGCCCATTAATTCCTAGTCTTTCCAATTTGACTTTTGCTTTTTCTACATCACTCATTTGTGAATTTGAAATATAATCAATAATACTTTCTTGATATTTTTCAAATAATGTTCTTTTTGCTTGTTCTAATTGTTCTGGTGTTGTTATTGATTCATAGTTTTCAATTATATCCTCGACATTTTTATAAGGAAATTGACCACATGCAGTTTCAATGTACTCCTTAATTTGCTCTTTAGATTGCAGTTCAGTTATCATTAATAAGTCTATTTGTTGTTGACTTAAAAATATACCATTTTTATCAGTATTCAAATCTAATGTTGCTACTTCATCTAATTGTTCTTCTTGTTTTCTTATCATCATCTCTTGTATATGTCTTTGAAATTCTAAATAATCTTCAATTACTTTTTGAGCAAGTTCATTTATTTTCGGTATAATCTCTGTTTCTAAATCTTCGGATGAATTTATAAACATTTTAATGCCACGATCTATCTTATCATCATCCATAAGATTAGCGTTATATTGTTTATTCATTTGCATAGCTATATCTTTTATATATTCTTCAATATATTGATTTTTTTGATTCATATCCATTATTATCACCACTTTTCACTAATGTCTTTCTCTTTATTATTCTATATATAATTATATCATTTTTTTATTTCTTTTTTATTATTTTTGCTTAATTTAATATAATTTATAATTAATCTGTAAAGTATTCTCAATGTTGAATATGACAAGGTATATGCATATAGATCTTTTAGCACATCTTCTCTCTTTGAAAAATAATCTGATTTTATTATTATTCTATTTTTTAAACTGAGTAATTTTAATATTTTTAAATCATCATACTTTATAGTATTATATCTTGATGTAACTTCAGAACAATTAAATAATTTACATGAAAGGTTTTTGGTAGGACATCCTTTATTTGTTTGATACAAACACTTTCTACAACAACCATTACATTTTCCATTATTTAAATTTCTTTGAACATAACATTTTCCATTTTTAAAACCACATATATTAGCATTTTTAGTATTATCATCAATTATTTTACACGAACTATCATATATATATTCAATTCTTTTCTTACGATTTTTTATATTTAAGGTATCTATTATGTAATCTATCATTTGATTGTTTATATTATTTTTAACTACAAAAAGAGTATTGCAATATAAAATACTCTTATATATATTTATTTTTTTAAAAAATTTAATATAATCATTTTTATTATTTATTAGAATAGTTTTACTTCTCATAAACACCTACTATAGCAATTATATCACTATTTATGTAATGCTTTAAATACTTGTTCTTTAGTATCTTCTTCAAATAATCTTGTTATATTTCTATGTGCAGTATCAATGATATGTTCACTTTGTTGTTGCAAAATTAAATTTGCTTTAAGTTGTTTTAATCTTTCTATTTCTTTTAACTTTGTATCAATATCTTCATCTATAGCAAGTGATATTTGCTTTTTTATAGAGGATAAATCTGTATATTTAAATAAATCTCTTGTAAAAATATTATCAATATACCATTTTAAAAAGGTTTCATCTAATGATTCGATATTATCGTTTTTTACATATTCATTTTTCATATGAATAGGTGATTCGAAAAGGCCATCCTCACATACCAAATTATCTCCGATTTTTATCCATTGAACCGGTTCAATGCAAAACCACTCATCATTATATTTTATTGCCCTAATTTCTTCGTTATTATCAATCGCACAATAAACATTATAATCCTCAATAATTAGCTTATCACCTAAAATGGATGGTAAAGTAATTTTTTCTTCAGTTTTAATAAATGAATTTTCAGTAAAATTTTTAGATGGTATATAAATATTCGGATATACATCATGGTCCCATCTTGCATATTTATATTCAAAATCTATTATTGATTTTGGATAATATCCTAAAATATAATTATCATAACAGATACCTTCATTTCTAGAAAGTCTATTGTCCGGTTTTTTTGAGTTAAGAACATTTTTATAATAACTACTTCCTACTTTTGTTGCTATATCGCAAACATAATTATATGGAATAGATGGAACTATTCCAAATTGTTGTCCAACATACCTTTCTTTATAACAATTTTGGCAATTTATAATTTCATGTGTATCAAGATTCTTATCCATATTTTTTGCTGAAAGACATACTTTTTCTCCATCTTCAGCTGTATTTAAATTTGATTTTAAAAGTAAATAATCTTCATCATATTCTTTGTTTTTAAAAGGATTATCTTTATATAAATAATAGTTTTCAAGTTCAAAATTACTACTTTTTAAATTTCTCGACATCATTAATGAAAAAGATGTCAAACTAGGATATCCTAATCTCATTATTTGTTCACTATCAATCACGGATATTAGACTATAATTATTATTGCTCATTTCCTTTTCCTCCTTTTATTTAAGTTTTATTTATGCAACTTTCTTCTTTTGCAATGTTTTATTTTGATTATGCTTATTTTTTCTTGCTCTTTCATAATTTCTTTTTCTTTTTAAATGTTCAATATATCTTGTTCTTTCATTTTGAACATGCCAATCTATAATTTGCTTTATTGTTTCAAAATCTTCATTTCTATTTGTAAACATTACTATTGCCCTTTGAAACTTTTCATCTGGTATTATATTATTACAAGAGTAATTTAATTGTATAACCACCTTTGTTAAATATAAAATAACTTTTTGATTCTTGATGTTCATTAATGTATTAGTATTATTTAATCTTTCGTTTTTCATATATATCCCCCTTTTCTTGCCATATATTATAATCAACAATTTGTCATTTGTAAAATATTAATTTTTTATATTTGACATAACATTTTGTTATGATATAATATATTCAGGTGATGAAGATGAATATTAACTTTGAATATTACAAAATATTCTATATAATTGCTAAAAACAAAAATATAACAAAAGCCGCTAATGAATTAAATATCAGTCAACCAGCTATAAGTAGAATACTTAAAACTATGGAAGACCAAATGAATACTAAACTATTTATAAGAAAAACAAAAGGTGTTATTTTAACAAATGAGGGAAAAGAATTATACAGGCTTATTGCTGATAATATTGATAACATAATGAAATCAGAAATTAGTTTTTCAAAAATAATAAATAATAAAACATTAAAAATTGCCAGTAATAAAACATATATCAATTATTTAATAACAAATAATAAATTAGATAATATTTTTAATTCTGATCTAAGCATAAATATAATAGATACAAATAATTTTGATTTATTAAATAGTCAATTATCGAACAATTTAGTTGATTTTGCTTTTATTACTGAACCTACTAATTATCAATTTAATGATGAATTAGTATTTAAATCGTTAAATGAATTTCACTTAGTATATGCATCAAAACAAACTAATAATAAAGCAAATGTGATATTAAATAATAAAAAGTTCATAGATCTTTCTAAAACTTATCTACAATCTAAAAATATTAGTGCAGATAAATTTATACAGGTTGATGATTATGATAGTATTTATCCCCTAATATCTAATGGATATGCAAATGGATTTTTAATTAAAGAATATATTAACAGCTATTTAGGAAACAATGAGGACTCAAAGCTTAATATTTCAGATGACCTTTCAACAATTAAAATCGGAATATTATATAATATTAATAATGAATTGAAGATTAAAAAATATTTTAATATATAAAGGGAATATGTTTAACACATGTTCCTTTTTATCTACTTAAATCAAAATCATCTTTATTGTATTCATCATAATCTTTAACTCTTTCTTTTAAATAATCCGGTGCCCCTACATAGTTAAATAATTCATCTTGTTTAGTTGTTCCTTTAGATATGCCTACAACATCAGTTAGTTCAAATTCTTCATTATCATAACACTCTTTGACTATATCAGTAGTTTCATCTTTTGTATAATCATCACCTCGTTGTAATAATTTTCTTAAAAACTTCTTTAACAATTGAAATAATTCATTTAGTCTATAAATCAAACTTCTATTTTCATCTTTTAGTTCTTTATTTTCAGTTTCAAGTTTGTTAACTTCTTTTTTATATTTTTGATTTTCTTTTTCAAGTGATTTATAACTATTAGCATAACTATCTACTTCATTAAATATTGTTTGTAATTTAGGTTGTAATTCCATTACTTTTTTAGATTCACTAATAACATTATTCATACTTTCAAAGGTATCCTTTTTAACTTTGATATAATCTTTATCTACAATGAATGATTGTTTAGTGGTTTTCATTTTTTCTTCAAAATCATTCATTGCTTTATCAAAGTTGTCATTTTTAACATTTAATTCATGATTTAGTTTTTTAGTCATTTTTTTATATTCTTTAATATTGATATGTTTATTATCACTACCTTTAATACCTCTTTCAAGATCATAGCCTTTATCAGTTAATCTTTTATGATATAAATCTTGTAAATGTGATAACTGAATTTTATCTTTAATATATTGTTTTTTTGATATTGTATATCTTTCAGTATTAGTCCTATTATCTAATTTTTTAACAAGTGGTATAACTACGCAATGAACATGTGGAGTTTTTTCATCCATGTGAATTGTTGCATGTAGTATTTGTTCTTTCTTATAACCTAAATCATTATATACAAACTCCATACAAGTATCAGCCCATTCTTTTATTTGTTCTCGAGACATACCTTCAAAAAAAGTATGAGTAGCAGTAAATAGTAATTCATCAGCAACACAATTCTTTGAACTATTTAACATTTCGTGATATCTTTTCTTTCTATCTTTCCTAATAGTTTTCATTCTTTCATCATGTTTTTTTTTATATTCTTGTGTTAAAATATCAAAACGTGTTATCAGACATATCCGATAACACGTTTTGTTGCGTAAGCAATGAAAGTGGCGATAGTATTCTTTCTTTTTATTTAAACTTATTTTAAATAAAAAGGCAACAATATCACTTACGATCAGTTTGTGATATGTTGCTTAAATGGGGTTTCAAAAGGGGTTTATCCCTTTGCACACATCTAAGTTGGTTTACCGACTTAGTAGTGTGTTACCTAGTTGTCTAAAACTAGGTTTATCGCCGAAATTCATTAGTTACAAAGTTTCTTTTGAATTTCGGTACTTTT
>CANQSO010000068.1 GCA_947626535.1 uncultured Bacilli bacterium
CTTATAATGATACTTTAAGAGATATATTTGGTTCAGTGGGAAGTATTCCTAAAGAAGATAGTAAACAATATGTTTTAAATGGATATAATTTAGAAGATGTAGTAGGAATAAGTGGTTTAGAAAAAACTTATGAAGATGTTTTAAAAGGTAAGAAAGCAACCTATTTAGTTAATAGTGATTATTCACTAGATTTAGTAAGTGAAGAAAAAAGGGGTAATGATTTAGTTTTAAATATTGATATTGATTTACAATTAAAATTAGAAAGTGAATTAAAAAATGAATTAGTTTTAGCAAGGAATAAAAAGCAAAGTAGATATTTTCATGATGCATATAGTATTATTGGCGAACCTTTAACAGGTAATATTTTAGCAATGAGTGGTATTATTTTAAATGATGATGGAAGTTTTAAAGAAATAACGGGAAGAATGTTATCATCTTCATTTGCGATGGGTAGTGTAGTTAAAGGGGCTAGTTCAACGGTAGGTTATAAAACTGGGGCTATAACGGTTGGTCAAAAATTATTAGATAGTTGTGTTAAACTTTATTATCAGCCACCAAAATGTTCTTATAAAAGATTAGGCTATGTTGATGATATCACTGCTTTAAAAACATCTAGTAATTATTTTCAATTTGTAACAGCCATTAAAACAACTGGTAATACTTATCACTATAATATGGAATTACCGGTAACTAAAGAAAACTTTAATACTTATCGAGATACTTTTGCTTCTTATGGTTTAGGATCTCTAACCAATATTGATTTACCAAATGAAAAAATTGGTATGATAGGTGAGACCATCAGTGGGGATTTACTTCTTAACTTATCGATTGGCCAATATGACACTTATACACCTGTCGAATTATTTCAATATATTAATACCATTGCTAATCGTGGGAAAAGATTAAAATTAAACATTGCCCAAAAAGATAGTGAAATATTAAATGAAGTAGAATTAGACCAAGGTTTTTATGACCGAATATTAGAAGGATTTTACGAAGTATTTCATGGTGGGACAGCCTCTAGTTATGCTAATCCTGATTTACAAGTATCAGGAAAAACGGGAACTAGTGAAACATTTTATGATAGTAACAATGATGGTGTAGTTGATGTGGAAACCATTAATTCTACTTTAGCCCTTTTTTATCCAAGAAATGAGCCAAAATACAGTATGGTCATCATTGCCCCCAATATTACTAATAGTGAAACCTATACTTATCCTTTTACAAAAAATATCAGTCTTAAAATGACTAATTATTTAGAAGGATTAAATTAAAGTAACTTTATTCTTGGGGAATAGAGTTTTTTATATTATAATAAAGAAAAAAAGGAGCGATTAAAGTGATTAAAAAACGTAAAAGAGGAGATTTAATTATTATTTCAGGCATTAGTTGTGCAGGTAAAGGTTCAGTTATTAGTAAATTACTTGAAAAAAATGATAATATCTATTTATCAATATCTTATACTTCTAGACCTATAAGAGCAAATGATATTCCAGATAAAACATATCATTTTGTAACTAAAGAAGAATTTGAAGAAAAAATTAAAAATAATGAACTATTAGAATATACTAACTATTCTGGTAATTATTATGGAACTCCTAAATTAGAAGTTAATAATTTATTAAATGAAGGTAAAGATGTAATCTTAGAAATTGAAGTAGAAGGGGCTAGTATTATTAAAGAAATGTTTCCGGAAACAATCTTAATTTTTATCTTACCTCCTAGTATGGAAGAAGTTAAAAAAAGAATTAAAAAACGGGGAACTGAAAACAATGAACAAATAATTAAAAGATTTCAAAGGGCCTATCAAGAAATAAATGAAGTGTCTAAATATAATTATGTTGTTGTTAATGACAATTTAGATGAAGCTGTTAAAAAAGTTGAAGCTATCTTAATTAGTGAAAAATGTCGGGTAGATAGAATAGAAGAAATATATGTTGAAAATGAGGAAGAAATAATTCATGAATTTTTAATGGATAAAGAATATAATAATGATATAAAAGAATTTTAAGGGGGATTATATGCTAGGAATAAGAGAAATTTATGATAATGAACAAAAAGTTGGGGTAATAGTATCTTTTAGTCCTAGTAATGAATATTTTAATAATTATAATTTAGAAAAAGAAAATATAATAATGGTTTTAAATGGCGAGATTGTTTTTGGTAGTCTTATAAAAAATAATGTTTATAATTTAAAAAATAATAATTGGTATATTATTGAAAAACTTTTAGAAATGTTTTTAAAAAAAGATATTAATTATATAAAGGTCTTAGTTGAATATTTAAATGAAGAAAGTATTGGTTATAAATTAATAAGACAAATAATTGTTGAAAAAGTAAATGAATTAAAAATTAAAGAAGAAGAATTAAAATTAATATTGAAAAAGTAGTTTAAAAAGTTTATGATTATGATGAGGTGAGTAGTTATGTTAGAAGTTTTAAAAAAGAATATGGTTTGCAGTGGATTATTAATTTTAAACGGTATATTTTTACTTGTTTGTCCTTTACTTGGTTGGACATTCTTTAATGAATTATTTGTTGGGACAATGTGTTTTTATGCTGTTGTTAATGCAATTAGTTTTTTACTTACAATGAAAAGTAAAGATTACACTAGTGCTTTTACTTGTCTAGCTAGTTTAGTAGTTGGAATAGTAGGATATGTTTTAAAAGTTGTTGAAACACCAAAATATTTAGCTATTACAATATTAGCTTGGTTGTTATGCTTATCTTTAATTAAATTAAAAAAAGCTGATATGTATCATGATAAAAAAAGTAAGATGTGGCAATTTGAAACAGCTTTATTATTTTTATTTGTAATAACTGGTATTTTAACAAGTATTAATTTCTTATTTGGTGTTGAAACCCATATTATTGTTTTTGGTTATTTTATTTTAATTACGGGAATATTTGAATTTTTAGATCCATTCTTAGCTTATTTAACTAAAGGAAAAATAAAATGAGATTAGTTAATGATTTTAAAGATTATGAATTATTAGATTTAGCCCATAAAGATAAATTAGAAAGATGGGGTAATTTAATTTTAGCAAGACCTGACCCTCAAGTAATATGGGATGAAGAAAAAAGTGATTTATGGAATAAAGCTGATGCGAAATATACAAGAAGTAATACCGGAGGAGGTTCTTGGCAAATTAAAAATCCTAAAATGCCAAATGAGTTTATCGTTAAATATCAAGATTTAGCTTTTAAATTAAAATTAATGGGCTTTAAACATACAGGATTATTTCCTGAACAAGCGGTTAATTGGAACTTAATTAGAGATTTAATTAGGAATGAAAATAGAGAAGTTAAAGTTTTAAACTTATTTGCTTATACTGGTGCAGCTACTGTTGCGGCTTTAAAAGAAGGGGCAAGTGTTGTCCATGTTGATTCATCAAGAGGAATGGTTGATTGGGCTAAAGAAAATGTTAAATTAAATAATTTAGAAGATAGGAAAGTTAGATTTATTGTTGATGATTGTCTTAAATTTGTTAAAAGAGAAATTAAAAGAGGTAATAAATATGACATTATATTAATGGACCCACCTAGTTTTGGTAGGGGAAGTAAGCATGAAGTATGGCAAGTTGAAAAAGATTTATATAATTTAGTTAAATTATGTAGTGAATTATTAAGTGATGAACCAATTTTATTTTTAATTAATTCTTATAGTACCGGTTTATCTAAAACTATTATTGAAGATATTTTAAAAATAATAATTAAAATAGATGGAAGTATATTATCAGATGAAATAGGCATACCTGTTAAAAATAGTAATTTGATTTTACCATGTGGGATGACTACTTATTGGCTAAAAAGATAATTTAGAGATAAGTTATTTTTTTAATTGCTAAAAATTATATAATATGATATAAGAAATTTAAGGATGTGGTAAAATATGGCAAAAAATTATATTATAGGATTAGATTTAGGAATCAATAATGTTGGGTACTCAATTATTGATGAAGAATCTGAAAAAATAATAAAAAAGGGCGTAAGATTATTTACAAGCGCTAATAATGCAACAGATCGTAGAATATCTAGAGATACTAGAAGAAGATTAAAAAGAAAAGATAATCGAATTAATGAAGTTTTAAAAATATTTTCAACTATTGATTTTCCATATAATAATACTATTGATGATAAATTATTAGAAAAAAGAATTAAAGGTTTAAAAGAACAATTAAACAAACAAGAAATTGTAAATATAGTTTGTTATTTTATGGGGCATCGTGGTTATATTCCTTTTGGTGATGAAGAACGAAATTTAATTGATTTAAATGGTCTTTTACCTTGTGAATATTATCAAACTTTATATAATAAAACTGGTAAATATCGGGCTTTAGAAGAAGTAGTAAACCATAGTGATTTAGTAAAAGAATTAGAATTAATTATTAATGAACAAATAAAATATTATCCTGAATTATTATCTATAAAAGTACAAATTTTTCAAATATTTAGTCGTAAAAGAAAGTTTTGGGAAGGTCCTGGAAGTATAACTTCTTTAACCCCTTATGGAAGATTTCAAAATGAAAAAGATGTCTTAGAATATGAAAAATTAAAAAAAGAAGGTAAAGAAAAATTTTTATTTGAAGATTTAATAGGCCATTGTAAAATATATATTAATGAAAAATGTGCTCCAAAAAGTAATTTTTATGCAGAAATATTTAATTTAATAAATGATTTTATTAATATCGAAATTATTAATGAAGAAAATATTAAAAAACAAGATTATATTGAATTAAAAAAGACTCCAAAAAATCAAAAATATAAATTAACCTCGTTAGCTATTACTGATATTATTAAATATTGTGTAGACTTTGAAGGTAAAAGTTTATCTTATTCTAAAGTGTTAAAAGAAGTTTTAGGATTAACCAAAGATGATATTACGGGCTATCGAGTAAAAAAGGATAGTACTCCCGATTTTAGTTTAATGAATTTTTATCGAATTATTAAAAATTTATATAAAGAAAAACAATTAGATTTTAAATGGCTAAAAGAAAATGATTATCAAAATTATAATTATTTAATTCAAATTTTAGCTGTTGCGCCTGGAATAGTTGAAATTAATACAATGTTAGCAAATATTCATGATTTTAGTGATGAAGAATTAGAAATTATTAAAATAATTCAAGAAAAATTAAAAAAGGCTGGCGGTTTACAATATCATTCATTATCTGAAAAGGCTTTAAAAAGATCAATAAAAGATATGTTAAGTTTAAATATGAACTTTATGCAAGTATCTCAAAAATTAGATTATGATAAAGAAGCAAGAGAGTATAAGTTAAAATTATATGGTAATGGCGAAGGAATATTATTAATGAATTCTCAGTTTATAGATGACATAGTTGCATCTCCACAAGTTAAAAAAACGTTAAGACAATCAATAAGAATAATAAATGCTATCATAAAAGAAATGAAAAGCTATCCTTCTGTAATAGCAATTGAATCAGCTAAAGAAATGAATGGTCAAGAAAAAAGAAAAGAATTAGATTATGAACAAAAACTAAATGAAGAAAGAAGAAAAAAAGCTAAAGATATTTTAGATAATTTAGGTAATGACAAATTAGTAACAGATAATATGATTGAAAGATTAATGCTTTTCGAAGAAATTAATGGTCAATGTCCTTATTGCAATAATCCAATTGATATTAATGATGTTTTAAATAATTCAGCAGAAGTAGAACATATTTTACCTTTTAGTCAAAGTAAAGATGATTCATTTGAAAATAAAACAATTAGTTGTCGAGATTGTAATAGTAAAAAAGGCAATAAAACTCCTTATAATTTTATGAATAAAGATGAATTTAAAGAATTTACATCTCGAATTTTAAAATTAAAAATATCTGATAAAAAGCGTTCAAATTTTCTATTCAGTGAAGATTTAAATAAATATAAAATAAGATTTATAAATCGTAATTTAAGAGATACAGCATATGCTACAAAAGAACTAGTATCGCAGATAAAATTATTTAATGAATATTTAAAAGCAAATTTAAATGATACTGAAATAATGACTTTAGCAACACCAGGACAATTAACTAATAAAATTAGAGAAAATTGGAATTTAGAAAAAAATCGTGATATTGGAAAATTCCATCATGCCGTCGATGCATCTATTGTAGCTGGCATAGCAACAACTAAATTAGGAAAATTAATTACTGAAATGCAAAATGATCCTAAATTCTATATTTTTAATAATAAATTTGATGATGAATTAATAAATTTAATACTAAATCTTAATATTCCTAAGTATAAAGATGAAATATGTAAGATAAAAAGTGATGATGATATTTTAATTTCAATGCAAGTTAACAAAGACAATAATAAAGAATTATCAAATGCTAATATTTCTACATTTGTCAAAAAAGAAGATCAATATTACATTATTGAACAGATATCAAATATCTATTCGCCTGATTTAATTAGAAATGAAAAGAAAAAGTTAGATTCTTTATTTGATGAAAATGATAATAAATATATTTTATTATGTCAGGAGCAAAATCCTAAATTATTTAATTATTTAAAAAATATTTATTTACAATATCAACAAGATAATACTAATCCCTTTTTAAACTATTGTTTAGAATTACTAAATGATAATGAAAAATTTGATGAAAAAAAACATGGATTATATACTCCATCTAAAAATAACGAGGGTGTATTTATTAAAAGATTAAGATATATGAGACCAACTTCAGAACCATTTTTACTTGAAAAAGAAAATATTAATAAAAAAGAGGATAAATTAATAGGACTAGATTCCGTTTCAATGTATTGCACACGACTATATTGGGATAATGATAAACAAAAATTAATATTTATGCCAGTTTACATGCCAGCATATAATCAAAAAACTAAAACAATAAATGAACAACATCCTATATATAAAAAGTTTTATAATAAATATTTAAAAGATAAAAATGTTAAATTCATTGCAAATTTATTTAATGGTAATTTAATAGAAATTCATAAACCAAATGGGGATGTATATAAACAATATATAAGTGGCTATCATAAAACACATAATTGTGTTGAATGTAAAACTTTAACTGAGAAATCAGGTTCAAGAATAGCTTCAAAAGATAAAATTATAATTTATGATGTTACAATTTACAGCCATGACAAAGAATAAGTGATTTTTCACTTATTTTTTTGATTCATATAATTCAGCAAAAGTA
>CANQSO010000069.1 GCA_947626535.1 uncultured Bacilli bacterium
ATAATTCTTGCACTTTAAAAATTATTATGTTATGATGTATACAGATGAAGGAAACTTCATACAATAAAAAAAGGATATATCTAATTATTCGTGGAATTGGATACTTTCCTAAAAAGTTTTTTAATTTTAGAAAAAGCCCTTTAACACAAATGAGTGAAAAGTGCTTTTTCTTTTTATTTTTAGTTGCTTTATTTAATAATTAACATAAATATTAATATAAATACTAATATAAATAAAAATTTAATTATACAATAAAAAGCATATTCTCTTTTTGTCATATAATTTCCTCCTCCCATAATAATTTAATTATCGTGGTTGGAAAGCACCTAACACTAAATTAGATATATCGTTATTATTATAACAAACTATATAATTCGCGTCAACATTTTAGCCCACAAATAATTCTTGAATTTTAAAAATTATTATGCTATGATTTATACAGATGAAGGAAACTTCATACAATAAAAAGGATACATCTTGAAATTGTTCAGATGTTATCCCTTGTAATGGAATAAAGCATCTGATAATTCAACTTACGTTGAAATCAGATGCTTTTAATTTTTAATTTAGTTTATGTTTTCTCTTTAATTTTACTTTCTTAACATATTATTAATAGCAATAAAACTACATCTAAATTTCTTAAATAATTTTCTAATTTTCTATTCGTCCCCAATCAATCTTTCCTCGATTATTTTTTTCTAAAAATTCATTAGTTTTAGAAAAAGGTTTACTGCCAAAAAAACCATATCTAGCCGAAAAAGGAGATGGATGAGGACTTGTTAAAACTAAATGTTTAGGATTAGTTATATATTTAGCTTTTTCTTTAGCAAAATTACCCCATAAAATAAACACAATTGGTTCTTCTTTTTCATTTAAAATTTTAATAATATAATCAGTTAATCTTTCCCAGCCAAGATTACGATGAGATGCTGGCGTATCTTTTACAACAGTTAAAACTGCATTTAAAAGTAAAACTCCTTCTTTAGCCCATCCTGTTAAATCACCATCATTTCTAATTGGTATTTTTAAATCATCATATAATTCTTTATAAATATTTTGAAGAGATGGTGGAACTTTAATTCCTTTTTGAACTGAAAAAGATAGACCATGAGCTTCTCCAACACCATGATAAGGATCTTGTCCTACTATTACAACTTTAACATTATTATAAGGTGTTAATTTTAAAGCATTAAAAATATAATTCTTAGGCGGAAAAATAGTTTTAGTCTGATACTCTTTATCTACAACACTCATAAATTTTTTAAAACCATCACTATTCCATATAATACTTAACTTTTCATCCCAATCATTACCGATCATAAAAACCTCCTACTTATGATACGTTTCATTATTATTTATTTTAAATGAACGATAAATTTGCTCTAATAAAAGACCTCTAAATAAACCATGTGGATAAGTTAATTTAGAAAAAGATATTTTTAAATTACAAGCATTTTTGATATCTTCATGAAGACCTAAACTACTACCAATAATAAAAGTTAAACATGGATATTTAACAAAGGTTTCATCGATCATTTTAGCAAATTCTCTACTATCTAAACTTTTTCCTTCAATACAAAGTGCAATCCGAAACTCATTATTTTTAAAATGTTTTTTCAAAGAATCTCGTTCACTCTCTAAAGAATTTTCATCTTTAACTTCAATAATTTCTAAATCATGATATTTTCTAATTCTTTTACGATAATCATCTATTAATTCTTTTAAATAATTTTCTTTTATTTTACCCACGCACAATACTCTTATCATCACATACTCCTGTTACTTCATCAGCTTTAGCACACAACACGTTATTAAAATCTATTTCATACTCTTTAAAGGTTTCAAATAAAGTTTCTAAAGCTAATTGTTCAGTATTATTTTCTTTTGATAAATGCATTAAAATAACTTTTTTTGTATTATCGCCAATTAATTTTGATAAGTAAAAACTACTATCTTTATTAGATAAATGACCAAGTGTTCCTACTATTCTTTGTTTAAGCCAAGTAGGATAACTACCATTAAGAAGCATTTCTACATCATGATTACTTTCAAACAAATAATAATCACAATTAGTTAAAGCTTTAAAATATTTATGATTTAAATAACCAGTATCAGTTAAAGAAACAATTTTTTCATCACCAATTGTAATAATAAAATTTCTCGAATCAGTCACATCATGTGATGTATGAATAGAAGATACTTTAATATCGCCTATAAAAAACTCTTCATCATAAATTACAACATTATCATAATCTTTTAGAAAATCTAAATCATAATATTGTTTTTCAGTTAAATACACCATTGGATGAAATTGATTTAAGAAAACTTTTAAGGCACTTGTGTGGTCTTTATGAGTGTGGCTAATAATTATTGCTTCAATATCACTAGCATTTTCATTTATCTCATTTAAATGTTCTTTAATGTATTTAGCATTTCTTCCTAAATCAATTAAGATTTTATGATTACCACTAGAAATAAAAGTTGAATTGCCATCACTACCACTTGCTAATACTACTACTTTCATCGGTATAAACTCCATGGATTAAATGGTGTCCCACCATGCATTGGTTCACCTTTATAAGTACCAAAATGTAAGTGAGTTCCTGTTGATGAACCAGAGTTTCCCATTGCCCCAATAACTTGACCACGGCTTACTTTACTTCCTACGCCAACATTAACACTAGATAAATGGGCATAAATGATATCATAACCACTACCATGATTAATAATAATATAATTACCATATCCACTACCACAAGAACTACCTAAATAACCGTTTTTAGGACAACCAGTATTTACTTTAACAACCGTTCCTTCTCGAGCCGAATAAATTGGTGAGCCAAATCCAGTACCAGAAATATCTAAAGCATCATGATGTGAACCCCAACGGTTTTCATAATCAGTTGTAATAATATAAGGTTGATTAGTAGGCCAAGCCCAGTCAAGACCAGTATCAATATATTGTCCAGATATATAGGTTTTACGACCAACTTTCGTAATTTCATCAACTTTTTCTCTTAAAGTAACATAACTAATCATCGTTGTTTCTTGACTACGTTCACCATTTATTACGCGCATTTCTTGAGTAGTTCTAGCTTTTCCTAAAACACCAGCTTGAGCAACAACACTTTCTCCATAATCTAAATTATCATCAACTTCCGTCTTCTTTTCATAAGCAATATCAACATCTTCAGTTACTCTTACTTCTTCAACTAAATTCATAATCGGATCAATAATACTATTATTAATTTCTTCCCCAATATTTAAAACCGTATTTTCTCCTCTTAAAGAAGGATTAGCAATTAATAATTCTCTAACATTTAATTTACTAGCTTCAGCAATACTTTCAAGTGTATCTCCTACTTGAACTTTATAACCATTTTTTTTATCAGTTGTTCCATATAATAAATATTGACTTAATTCAGCTTTATCAGTATATATTTTATCTTTAACAGATACATAAGCTTTTTTAATAGATACTGATTCTTCAAAATACATATGTTTAATAATTGACCCAACATCTTTAATTTCTTCTTGAGTATTATTTATATAATTTCTATAATCATCTTCATCAACAAAAGTCTTAACCACATTTTCTAAAGCATCTTTAAATACTTGTTCATCTAAAACCTGAATTTTAGTTTTAACTTCCGGTGTATTTTCATCAGTACTTGGTTTCGTAATAGTTACAATATATCCTTCAATAGTAAAATCACTAGCATCTTGAATTTTTTTATAGATTTCATTTGCACTACTAATGTTTTCATCATAAGAAATATATTCTTCTATTTCAAATCCAGTAGGTGGATAAACATTTAAAACTTTATATTTATCTTTAATATCTTGTTGTTCTTCATTAATTAAAGATAATAATTCTTCTTTATTAGCAACTAAACCAATTTTTTTACCATCTAAATATACTTGATAAACATTTTTTGGATATGATGCTTTTTGATGAGACATCGATCCTACACAAGCAAATAAAGTTAAAACCCCCAAAATCCCAATAACAAGTTTTTCTTTTAACTTCATAATATAACCTTTCTAAAAAGTTTCATCAACTTTTGTATAATTTTTAAAACAACTTTTATCTAATTCAAACAAAAGCTGAAATAATCCTGTACTACCTCGACGATGCTTAGCAATGATTAAATCAGTAGGTACAATATTTTGTTTATTATCAGCCGTTTTATTTTCAAAATAATCTTGACGATTTATAAACAATACTAAATCAGCATCTTGTTCAATAGAACCAGATTCTCTTAAATCTGCAAGTCGTGGTTGATTACTTTCTCTTCTTTCTGCATTACGTGATAGTTGAGCTAAAGCAATAACCGGTACTTTAAGTTCCATAGCCATGGTTTTAAAAGCTCTTGATATTTCACTTACTTCAACTTGTCTTGATTCAACCCGACCACCAGTCGTAACAAGTTGTAAGTAGTCAATAATTACTAAACCTAAACCTTCAGGTTTACTAGCAAGTCTACGACATTTAGCTTTAATTTCTGGAGCTGTAATGGAAGCATTATCTTCAATATAAATATTAGTTTCGGATAATTCACTCATTGCTTCATTATAACGTTTCCAATCATTATTATTTAACATACCCGTTTTTAATTTGTCTCCTTCAATTTGACCAACAGAACTAATCATCCGATTAACAAGTTGTTCAGCACTCATCTCTAAGTTAAATATGGCTATAGCTTTTTTAGTTGTTGTAGCAGCATTACAAGCAAGATTAAGGGCAAAAGCCGTTTTACCCATACCAGGACGAGCGGCAATAATAATTAATTCGCCTTCATGAAGTCCAGCAGTAGCTTTATCTAAATCAATAAAACCAGTAGATAACCCCGTAACGGCATTTTTATTCTGAGCCATTAACTCTAAATTTTCTTGAGCCATTCTTAAGGCTTCACTAATAGGTTTAAATTCTGATACTTCTCTAGTTCTAATAACATCTAAAAACTTTCTTTCACTATTATCTAATAATTTATTTAAATTATCTTCTTCATTATAAGTATTAGTTATTATATCAGTAGCCGTATTAATTAAATTTCTTCTTAAAGCTTTTTCTTTAACAATATCCATATAATAATCTAAATTAGCACTAGTAACAACGGAATCAATAACTTCTGTTAAATAATCAACACCACCAACACTAGTTAGATTCTTTTGTTTATCAAGTTCATTTTTAACAGTTGTTATATCAATTGGTGTATTACTTTTATAAAGTGATACTAAGGCATTAAATATCTTTTTATTAGCATCACTAAAAAACATATCTTCATTAATATTCTCAATAATTCTTTCCATTGAAATGTCATTTAAAAAGGCTACACCTAATACAGACATTTCCGCTTCTAAATTATGAGGCATAACACGATTAGCCAAAATATCACCTACTTTCTTAAGATAACTTTAATTTTAAAAGATACTTTCTTATGCAAAGAAATTAATACTTCATGAGTCCCTAAACTAGATATTGAACCATCAATTTTAATACATTTTTTATCAATATTATAACCCATCTTCTTTAATTCTTCACTAATTTGTTTACTAGATATAACCCCAAATACTTTATCTTCTTTACCAGTCTTAACAACAAAACTAATTTCTTTATTTTCTAATTTATTCTTAATTTCATTTAAACTTTTAACTAAAGTTTCTTCTTCTAACTCTCTTTTTTCAATAGCTATATCTAATACTTCTTTACTTCTTTTAGTAACCGGTACAGCAAGATTATTCTTAATTAAATAATTTCTAGCATAACCATCACTAACATCAATAATATCATCTTTTTTACCCTGCTTTTTAACATCTTTTAAAAGAATAACTTTCATTAAATCACCTTCAATTTCAGTATATTTATTATAGCAAAATAACAATCAAAAAAAAAGAGATTATCAGTTAATCTCCTAAATCTAAGCTATTCGTCAATAGTTGCAATGAATGGAGAACCAATTTCTCCTGTTCCTCCTGTAATCTTTGTAGAGGATTTGAGAAAACCAACAGGTCTAATCGCACGCGGAACATCAGCATCATCACCACCAATGAACCCAGTAAAATCCACACCTAGCACACGGTCTGCTTCAATGGAATTAGGATGTGGATTTAATGTCCATTGATGTTTATTTTCTATATACAACCAATTGTTTAAATTGCAAATTCCATTATTATAATTATACATACTTTTTCCTAAACATGTATTTCTTACACTTCCTCCTACAGCATAACCAAAGTCACTTGGATACATTAATCCTACATATCCATCCCATGTTGTGGTCCTTAGTACTTCATCATTACAATATGTTCCTCCTCCATTACTTGTACATTGCTCTTTGCCATTATGACTTCCTCTTTCAGCTTCGTATGTTGCTTTTGCTGTCCATTGTGTATAATCATCAGTTGCAAACGTCCCTGTGTTCCATCTTACTTTTGCTATTTTATTTTTGGCTTCATCACTTATTCCACTACTTGTAAAATCACAAGGTTTATTTGTTTCTTTTAAATCGCTATAACAGCTTCCTCTTTCTCTATTCCAATATAAACTTCCTCCGATTGCTGGTGTTCCACTATATACCGTATTTGGATTTAAAAGTTTCATTATATCTGCCTCGCTCCATTCATTTATTCCCCAACCATTATTTATTGTTTCAGCACTACTATCCCAGCTATAATCTCCTATACTTTCGGCTCTTATTATTTTTACTAAACTTTCTTGTCTTCCACCATCATCTAAATTAGTTATGTTATTCATGACTCCTATTATCCTCCATAAGATAGGTTCTCCATTGCTATCTCTATCGCCTATATCGATATAATTATTAGGAATTAAACCAACATATCTTAAATTATTAACTTCTACTCCATTCGTACTAGCATGATCATAAAACATATTTACATAGTCACTATCTCCTAATTTGGTTATATAGCATGAAGCTGAATCATTTCCATATTTGTTACATATTTCTATTGATAATTTTTCTTTAAAATATAAGCTACACTTAGTTTTACTTTTACTTAAGTTTTTTACCATTGGTCCCCAATTTTCATTATCCCATATTATATCTGCCCCATTATC
>CANQSO010000070.1 GCA_947626535.1 uncultured Bacilli bacterium
GAATAGGTAGACGCACAGGACTTAAAATCCTGCGGGTGTTAAAGCCCGTGCCGGTTCAAGTCCGGCCTTAGGCACCATTGAGCAATCTATTCTAACTTTTGTTAGATTTAAACATATAGTATCAACTTCAAAGGAAGTTGATTTTTTGCATTTAAGGAAAGAAAGGATAGATTTAGATGATTAAATTAAAAACAAAAGAATTACATTTTGATGAGGAATTAAAAAAGAAAATAGAATTTATATGTGATTTTTGTAATACGAAACCAACTATTATAAATGGTAGTATCAAAAACATAGAACACACGAATTTGAATTATATAGAACCTCATAGGGTTATTATTAAAGGTATAACTTTTCTAGTTTTTAATTATTCTAAAACTATATATGTTGGAAGTCTAGCAAATTCCCTAGAAATAAAAGATTTAGAAAGTTTTATTAAGTCATTAGATTAAATGTATTAAAATCTAATCAACTTCTCTTAAAATGCCTTTAAATAGGCAAAAAATGGTAATTATGTCTTGACTTTAAAGTTTAAATATCTATAATAGGTAACCAAGAAACAAGTTTTATGTTTTTGGGGGGTTAATATGAAACGAAGTTTAAATTATATTAATTGGGCTTATTTAGATTTTAAGAGGTGTCAAAGACATAAAAATATTTAATGTGTCTTTGTCGCCTCTTTTTAGGTTTCAAAGATAAAAAGGAGGATTAAAAAATATGAGTGATGAAAAGAAAATAGCAGGACTTTATATTCGTGTAAGTACTGAAGATCAAGCTAGAGAGGGATTTAGTTTACCAGAGCAAGAAAAAAGACTTCGTGCTATGTGTGAATATAAAAATTATGAAATATATAAAATCTATAAAGATGCTGGAATAAGTGCGAAAACTGGAAATAAAAGACCGGCATTTGAAGAATTACTTGAAGATATTAGAAATAAAAAATGCAATACTATTGTAGTTTTAAAACTAGATAGATTAACAAGAAGTGTTTATGATATGGAACATATTATGAAATTCTTAGATGAAAATAATGCTTACCTAGATTGTGCAAATGATGATATTAATACTACTAATGCAAATGGTAAAATGGTTGCAAGACTTTTAACAACAGTTTCACAAAACGAAATCGAAAGAACAAGTGAAAGAACTAAAATAGGTTTAGCTGGTGCAATAAAAGTTGGACATATTCCACACAAAAGTCCCTTTGGTTATAAAAGAGATGGCAAAATTTTAGTACCAGATTTAGCAACTAAAGATATTATTGTAAGGGTATTTAATTTATATTATGAGGGTAACTCTTATCAAACTATTGCCAATCTATTTAACCAAGAAGAAGTATTAGGTAAAACAAATTGGTATGATTCAACAATTATGAGAATACTTGAAAATGAAATCTATAAAGGAGATTTTGTTCATGGTAAAAGAACGAAAAATCCAGTTTATTATAGTGATGTAGTTGAACCAATCGTATCTAAAGAATTATGGGAATCTTGCCAAGTACAACAAAAGAAAAATTCAAGAAGTTATAAAAGGGCTTTGACTTATATCTTCTTACAAAAATTATGTTGTCCTAAATGTGGAAGAATTTTAGGAGGTAAAGCAACTACAAAGAAAAATGGTAATTCTTACTATTACTACTATTGTAATGATTGTAAATTAACGATCAAAGAAACTGAAATTGAAAAAGAGATTGAGCATTTTATTGATGATATTAATGAATATGATAGTGTTGTTAATCAAACATTACTACCTATGATTAAAACGAAAATAGAAAATCCAAAAGAAGATATACAAAAGGAAATATCTAATCAAAATCAAAAATTAGATAGAATTAAAAAAGCATATGTTAATGGAACATTTAAACTAGAAGAATATGATGAAGAAAGAAAAATTGTTGAAACAACAATTACTGAATTAGAAAGCAGATTAAAGGAATGTGAAATATGTGAAGATTTAAGTTTAACTCCAGATGATATTCTAATCAAAAGAGATATAGACTATATCAATAAATTACTATATCCTAAAGAATATCAAGAAAATAATTTATCTTGGAGTGATCTTACTAGAGAAGAAAAACAAGATTTAGTAATGAGATATATTGATGAAATTAAATTAAAAGAAAGTTCAAACCATAAGTGCAAAGTTGATGAAATTTTATTTAGAGAAAATATGTGTACTACTTGTAATGAGTTATATGATTCTGGTTATTTAGATAAAAAAGATTATGCCTTAATTGGTAATGTTGTTACTAAATTAAGATTTAGTGAATATCTTCCTTTTGAAAAAGTTAGTCAACATATCTTTAGATTAAGAGAATTTTATAATGTAGGTTATTATGAGGCAACTTATTATTATCAAGATAAAGTAATGTTTTTTAACTATTACAATGAAAGAAGAATTGTTAGAATATTTCCATTAGAAGATTATAAGAAAATGGATAAACTAGAACAATTAAAACTTGGAGTAATTTATGTAAATGATGGTGATAAATCAATACTAGAAAATGCAGAAAATGTATTTGAATACCTACCACCAGTTGTTGAATCAACTGAATATGAATTAGATGAAGAAACAAGAAAAAAGAGAGAGCAAATTGAAAAAGAATGGAATGAAATTCAGAAGAATAATTAAGATTTTTTGTTCACCTTTTTCTCAAAAAGGTTATAACAAACGAACACGTTTTGTTGAACTTGATTCAATGAAAGTGGAAAAAGTTTGTTAAACAAAATTATGAAATAATTGCTTGCGATAGTTTGCAATTACTTGAATAATTTTCAAAGATAAAATAATAAGCAGTGCTTACTATTTTATCAGAAGTCTTATGTAGTTTTATTTCATTACGAAGTTTTGAAATATTACGAAATAAGACAGGTGGATTCTAAGGTTGCCTAAACCTTAGCCCCCAGATTTTGATGCTTGCGTCAAAATCTATAGGGGGTTAGAGATTTTGACAGAGCCAAAATTACCCTACTATAAATAGTAGGACTCTATTCTAACAAAGGGGGTTATGAAATATGGAAGAATTATCTTATTCATTACATTTAGGTAATGATAAAAATAAATCAAAAAAAGCAAGAAGAAGTGTAAAAAATACTGAAACTGGAACTACTTCTCTATCTAATAATGCTATACAAAATCATCAACAATTATCAAAGGTTGATAAACATAATTTAAGAAAATATGATGAAGAACAAGAATTAATTTGCACGATTAAAGGAACTTCTTCTGTTGTAGAAGATACTAAAAATTTGTATTTAGAATTGTTTGAAGATTCAAGAATTAAATACAACGAAAAGCAAACTAGAAATGATAGAAAGATAGAAAACTATTTTAATCATATCTCAAATGATAATAAAAGAGATCTTGCTTGTGAGATTATCATTGAACTTGGCGATATGGATTTTTGGGTTGATAAAGATGATAATTTTAAACATAAAATGATTGAAGTTTTTAAAGAACAAATAGCAGATTTAGAAGAAGTAGTGCCTAATTTTAAAATAGCAAATGCAACTATTCATTTTGATGAATCTTCTCCACACTTACACATTGTTGGTGTTCCATTTAAAGATGGAATGAAAAATGGTATGGAGAAACAAGTTGGTAAATCTGATGTTTTCAATAAAATAAGTCTAAAGGAAATTCAAGACAAAATGAGATTATATTGTATCAATTCGTTCAATAGAATTTATAACCTTAATTACACTCTTAAAGTAAAAGAAGAAGGTAGAAATGTTGATATTAATGTTGCTAATATGAATGAATATAAAAAGTTTAAACGAGAACAGGAAAAATATAAAAAGCAACTTAAAGAATTAAATAATAAAGCAGATGAATTACAAAATAAATCTAATGAGATTAATGATATTATTGATAATTTAAAACCTACAATAATGAATAAAAACAACTTCACTATTTCTAATGAAGATGTAGATAAGATTAAAAAATATATAGAACAAACTAATGATACTACTTATGATTTGAGAGATGCTAATGATATAAATATAGTTTTGAAAAAATATGAGGATGATTTAAGAGAACACTCTAATGAAGTTAGAAACTTGAAAAAGAAAATAAAAACTCGTGATGATAGAATTGAAGAATTAGAATATGATTTAAATGATGCTAATGAAACTATTGACGAATTAGAAGATAAGGTATCAGAATTACAAAAAGTAGTTGATTACTTTAAAGAATTATGGAAAAAGTTTATAGAATTTTTACAAAACAAATTTTTCTCTAACGATAAATATGATGACTTCATAAACGATTTATATAATGAAGACATACTTGATGAAAATGATATTGATATAATACAAAATAATTCAAAAAATAAAGATGATTTTGAAAGGTAGTAAAAAATACTGATTTATAGTATAATATCTATATCAAAAAGCAAATTTTTACTAAATGTACAAGGAGGTAAAATTGATGGAAAAAATAATTATGTTGGGGACAGGACACGGATTTGTTTATAATTTATATAATACCTGTTTTTTGCTGATAAATGGAGAAGAAAATTTATTAGTGGATACAGGTGGTGGAATAGAAATAGTTAAAATGTTAGAGGAAAAAGGATACAAATTAACTGATATTCATAATATTTTTATATCTCATTGTCATACCGATCATATATTAGGCCTACTTTGGATATTGAAGAAAATGTCTGGACTATTTAGTAAAGGATATAATGAACCATTTAATATATATTGCAATCAGGAAGTAACTGATGCAATTCGAAAATTATATTCTTCAGTATTTCCAGATGCAAGAGTAAAAGCAATAGAGAAAAAAATAAATATTCATACATTGTTTGATGGTGAAAAACTGAAAATTGCAAGTGAAGAAATTACTTTTTTTGATGTTCATCCTAAAGGTAATCAATTGTATGGATTTGAAACAATTTTAAATAATGGAGAAAAATTAATATTTTTAGGCGATGAAACATGTAATCCAGTATTATATGATAGATTAAAAGGAGCAGATTATGTTATGCATGAAGCCTTTTGTTTAGATGAAGAAGAAGCTGTTTTTAAAGCTTATGAAAAACATCATTCAACTGTAAAATCAGTATGTGAAACTATGCAACCATTAAATATTAAAAATTTAATTCTTTATCACACAGAAGATACTCATGAAAATAAAAAAGAACTATACACAAGAGAAGCAGAAAAATACTTTTCTGGTAATGTTCTTGTGCCTAATGATTTAGAAGAAATCCAACTTGTCAAAAGGAGATAAAAAATCATGAATGAACGTATAACATTAATATCACATTTTGATAAAAATTCAACTATTAAGATTAATGAAAGAATAAATAAATTAGGTGAAGATAAAAATATATGTAAAGTTCCTTTTGGTAAAAATGTTGATAATCGTGAAGAAGCAGACACCTTACCATTTCATTTCACTATGTGTGCTTGGAATATTATTGATGAAGAAGATATAATTTCGAAGTTAAAACAAATAAAGTTTTCTAAACTAAAGATAAAAGTTATCGGTTTAAATATTATGAGTGGAAAAGAAAATAGTTATTGCTTATATTTTGAATTAGAAAAAAACATAGAATTAGAAAAATTACAAAGAGAGATTTATAATCAATGTCCTAGTGAGAAGTATAATCCAGATAATTTCACTTTTCATATAACTGTTCATATAGATAAAAACTATGAAAAAATAATTAGAATGAAAAATGTATTAGAAAAAAATTTTAAAGAGATAGAATTAGTTGTTGAAAATTTTGGGTTATACGAAATCTATCCTGCAAAATTAGTTAAAATATTTAGTTAGGAGGAAAATTAAAATGAGTAAATCGTTCGCTGAAGAATGGTTAAAAAAATTAAAAGAATATTGGTTTAATAAAGACATAGAAAGTGCAGTATCATTATTTACTAAAACAACTTTCTATCAAGAATCACCCTTTATGCAACCCTATACTTCTATTGAAGAAATAAATCAAGAATGGCAACATATAAAGAATGAAAATATACAGAATATAGAATTTCACATATTAGCAATAGATGGTAATACACTAATTGTTCAATGGATTCTAAAACAAAATGATAAAGACTTTGATGGTATTTACGAAATAAAATTTAACAACTCAAATGAATGTATTTATTTTAAAAGTTGGGAAATGGTTAAGTAGAACATGAAAAACGAAGTATTTGATGAACTAATAAATGAAATGTCTAAATGTTCTAAGTGTATAAATTTAAAAAAGAAAAATGGGAAAGATTGTTCTCTTATAAATATTTATCAAATACATGGATTTTGTAAAAATGTTCCATCTATTTGGACGGATTGGTTTAATAGATTAGATTCTAAAATAATGATTATAGGTCAAGATTGGGGACCATATAATGATATGAAACAATTAAATGAGCAATATATTAACAATCCAGATCGAGAAAACTGGAAATATTTAATTGAACAAGAAAAAAGCAATACAAAAAAATTATTAAATTATTATATAAGAGAGTCTTCAGAAAACAGATATAGTTTAGATGATATATTTATTACCAATGCTATAATGTGTGCTAGAAAAGGCAGCAATTATCGTGGTGATAATATTGATTTAAAAAAATCCACTAATAATTGTAGTAAATATTTATTAAGCCAAATAAATATAGTGAAGCCAAGAGTAATATTAACACTAGGTTATTATCCGTTATTATCATTATCTAAAATTTACAAATTTAATGTTGATAAGACTTTAAAAGATACTATTAATAATAGCCCAGAGATTATGGTAAATGATTTTATAATAATACCTTTATATCATCCAGTAGCACAAATAAAGAAAAGTGAACAATTAAAACAATATCAAAGAATCTGGAAATATATAATACAATAAGGAATTTGCATAAAAGTATAGTATTATTTATAAAAATAGTTTATAATTTAGATATGAAGTCAGTACTATATGTACTAGATTACTTAAATTTTGCGAAAAGTTGTAGATAACTATCACTATCGCACCAAATTGATACTAAACTCGAACTTTTCTTAATTTGATTAGTTCGAGTTTTAATTTATTGTTACTTATGATAAAATTATAAGTAGAAATG
>CANQSO010000071.1 GCA_947626535.1 uncultured Bacilli bacterium
TGTAGATGATGAAGAAATATATTGCAATGCAATTTTATATGAAAATAATAAACAAGTTGCTAATATTACTGCTAGTTTTGATGAATATAGTCTTAAATATTCTATTGGAAATGAAGAATCAGAAATGAGTGATGATTTTATAAAAAAAGCATTTAATATTTTAATATATGATGATTTTGAATATTATGTAAATCTTCCAAAGATTTCAAAATGTTCTAAATTATTACAAGAAATATATGATAGTGTTTGTTCAAATGATTCTTCAATGTGTCATATAACTGATGAAGAATGGGAAGAACTGTATTCGGAAGATTATGATGATAAAGATTTTGAAAATCTAAAATTAGAAGTTGAGAACTTAGGTTTACAAGAAGTAATTGGTATAAATGATTATAAATACAAAATTATAGGTTATGCTGATTTAGAAACAAGATTTAATGATGATAGACACATAAAAGCAATTGAAACAGATGTTGTAAATGAATTATAAAGAAGGGGGAATTAATATATGAAAAATGTTAAAGAATTTGAAAAACAATGTAAAAGAATAAATCAAATATTTTGTAATTATTTGAAAGAAAAAAATTATGATGCGTGGAATTTTGATGAAGAAAATAAGAAAAAAGGAGCATTTGCTTGTAAAGATGATAAGTTTGTTCCTATAATTAAGTTACACAATTGGAGATATCCAGAAAGTCATTCAATTTCAGTAATTGATAGAAATGGCAATACTGTAATAGAAGGAGAAACTGCTGCAGTGTATTCTTTAGAAATAGATGAAAAAGATAATAATAGTATAGATGAAATTGCTGAAATGTTTGAAATAATGCTTAATGAAGTTTATTTAAAATATGGAAATTATGATAGAAATAACAGATTAGATTTTGCTTTTAATGAATTAGAAATAGATAGAAAAAACTTTAACTTAAATGATAATGAAGTTGTTTTATAATATATGAGAGGAGTGATAACGATATGAAAAATGTTAGATATGAATTAATAACTAGTGTAAAATATTTAAAAAATAATAAAAAAGATTATATAATTGCTAGAGTAAGAGATGATAATTTTCGTGTTGAATTACATTATATTTATGGAGAGGCTATTGTTGAATTTGGAATAAAGCATAGTGAAAATTATTGGGATGATATTATTAGTCCTGCAAAATGGTTTAATAAAAATTTGAGTGAAGAAAAAATTAAAAATAAATTAATGAAATTATATAAAGAGTATGTTAAATATGTTCAAGTAGAAGATGAAAATGCAAATATTATTGTGATATAGTAAAAATTTTGAAAAGGGGGTTTAAAAATATGAAACTTATAACAAAAGAAATAGAAGAAAAATTTGAACAATATCCATTAGGAAGTCAAGAAAATTTATTAGGAGATGCTAAAGTGGTTGTTAAATATTTTAACCCTATTGGAGTTGGAACATGGTTGATTACCGAAGGTAATAAATTGGAAAATGGTGATTATGAATTATTTGGCTATTGTCATTTGGGAGATGATGAAAATGCTGAATTTGGTTACATATTATTATCTGATTTAGAACAAATTAAATTGCCATTTGGGTTAAATATTGAAAGAGATTTATATATTCCAAAAGATTATACTTTACTTGAAGCTATTAAAGATTTGGGTATAACACCACCAAGTTATTTATATAAAGAAAATAATGAAGATATAGATTTTGAGAATTGAGGTGAGTTAAAAAATGAATTTATTTCAAAAAAAGTTATTAGATATTAAAAATGCTTATAAAGTAATTGATGATATTTTAAATGATGATAATTTATGCTTAGATGAAGATACAGAAAAAGAATTTAAAAGAACTAATGAGAATCTAAAAATTATATATGGTGGATATTACAATGATTTTGTAAATGAAAATGGTGAAGATATTTTAAAAGTAGATACTTGTTGTAAAGAATGTAATGTTAATTTATTAATAAGTGAAGACATTGACTTTTCTTATGAATGTCCAAATTGTAATGAAATTTATAAAGATATTGATGATGATAAAGTAAATCAAATAGAAATTTGAATAATTTAAATTTTACGAGGGGGAATATAAAATGAAAAATAGATTATGTTATTTAGTAGATATTGTCGAAAACAATGAAAATTGTGTAGTTTTAGAAGTAAAAGATAATAAAGAAATGGATTTAATTAAATTGGGTTGTTTTGATGGAGATGAGCGATTAATTAGATTAACAAAAGGTAGAGACCATACTTGTACTATTTTTTATAATGATGATAGAAAACCATTTTCTTGGCATTGGGGGACAAGTGGTTTTACTTTGGTAAGTGATAAGGTTAGTGAAATGGGTAGAATGGTAGAAAACTGCATTACTGAGGATTTTGACATTTATATAGGAGAAGATGTTTCTAAGGTAAGAGAATCTTTATATATAAAATCATTAGATGATGTAAAAAGAAGCAAACATAAAATAGAAGTTATGTATTTTAAAAATAATGATTATGTTATAGTTCATAAAGATAACGAATTTTATAAAGAATTTCCAGATGTTAATACAGCCATAAACCATTTTCAAGACTTAAATTTTAATGTAAATTATATAAACCAATATACTGCTGGAACAGGTTGTATTGTTGAAAGATATGATATTGAAAAAAATAAAGAACTATTAGATTGGAAAGAAGAACCGTATTATATTACAATTACAGATATTAAAGAATTAAATGATATTGATTCATTTACTGTTGCAAGAGTAATAAATGGTGTAAATTATGTTGAACTTCATTATAGCGAAGGGAAAGCAACAGTTGAATATGGTACTAGAGTTAAAGATGATGCGTGGGAAAATGAAATTGAAGAAGTAGATTGGTTTAATAAAAATATGTCTAAAGAAGAATTAGAAAATAAATTATGGGATTTATTTGATGAAAGATATGATACTTTTTTAAATAATGATGATGGAATGGAAGTTTAGCATGAATAAAGAATTTATTGATAAAATTTTAGATGTATCAGAAAAATATGATGTTGATTATGATAGCAATTGTCCATTTGAATATTTTGAAGATGATGAATCACAATATTATGAAGCGTATAGCTTTTCTGAATTTTATAAAGAAATTTTGGAAAAAAATGATATAGAAATAAATGACATATCAACAGTTAATAAATCAAGTGGTAAATATATTATTACAATTGATAATAAATACGAATTTGAAGTTAAAACATGGGATAATTTGGAATCAGTAATTGATAATGTTAATTTAATGATTGATTTATTAAAAGAAAAAGATATAAAAATAGAAGTATAAAATTAAAACAAATATACAAAAGAAATATATAGAAATTAGAACAGGAAGGATTGGTGGTTTAAATGAATTTGTGTGATTATATTATGGAATATTTAAAAGAAACTTTTAATTTTGAATATTCTAATTCTTTTGTTAGAAATACTTTTAGTAATTTCATAGATTATGCTATAGAAAACTTTAATTATAGCGAAAATCAGTTAGCACATTATTTAAGTGATATGATTGATGAATTAGAATATAAAGAAATAAAAAAAGTGATATCAAATTTTGAAAAAGCTAAAAATGAATTTTTTGAGCAAAAACAAAGATATGAAAAAATAGTAAATTACGAAAAAAATAAGTTTAATATTCCAATTATTAATAAAGTTGAAAAAGCAATTAAAAATGATGAAGATTATAACTATAATTTTGAAATGAAAGTAAATTACATAATGATAGATAAAAAAGATAAATCTCAAAGCTATGCAATTGTAGAACTAGACTACAATCAATTAGTTATAGTTTATTTAGAAAGCATGGAAATGCGTGATATAGCTGAATACGCATATACCATTGATAATGATATATATGGTGATCTTGAATCAGGTAAAGAAATAGCTTATATGAGTTTAGACGTTCATTATGGTATATGGCAAGATGCACATTATTATTATCCAGAAGATATTCAACATAAGGAAGGATTAAAAAAATATTTACAATATTGTAAAGATAAGCATATTGATAAGAATTTGTTAAATGGAGTTATGGACGCAGAAAAATTTGATGAAGAATTATGTGATTTTGTAAGTTCAAAAGATAAAAGTTTAGAAATATAGAAATGAGGGATTGTATGACAGATAAAGAAATATTGGCTGAATTAAAAATGTCTTATGAATATCTATCAGATATTAGAGAAAATGGTTGTTTTGATCATTGTAGTGGACAACTAACTTGTGAATTAAAAGATATGTTAAATATTGCTAAAAGGAATATTGAAGATATTTATTTTAATTTTTATAAAACATTAGATAAAGAAAATTTAAGGGTAAAATCATTAGAAAATGATGAGAGAGTGTATATTGCTGGAAATGTTGGTGATGATTATGAATTAGGAGAAGATTCTTATAGTCTAACTTGTGAAGATACAAACTATTATTGGTATGAAGATACAAATTTTTTAAATGATATGGAGTTAGAATATGAATAGTGATGAATTTTATGCAAGTATATGGGAAACTGAATATAATCGAAATCAAGGTATAGCAGATGATTATGATAAAGTCTTCACCAACCTTAAAGACGCTATTGAAGATTTAAGAAAGTATTATGATGATGGTAATTGTGTATGTATTGAATTATATGATTCTTCTGATAATCTTTATTATAATCATGATAAAGAATCAGAAGATTTTTATATTAATGATGTAAAGATAACAAAAGTAAGTAAAGAATTATTAGAAAAATATGTTATTAATTTGGTTAATCATGAAAAAAAACCTATAAGCGATAATTTATTATATTGTGAGAATGAAAATGGATTATTTACTGCAATTGATAATAGACATAATAATTGTTTCACAGAAGATTTTGATAGTGAAAATAAGGTTTTTGATTGGTTACTTGATAAAGTTGTTGATTATGAAATATAAAGGGGGGTATTAAAGTTGCGTTATAATGGCAAAATAGAAAATTTAAATCATATAGTAGTTTCAGATCCTACATACCAAAAGGGCGTATAGTGTAGATATGAAATTGATAATTTAAAGGAACAAAATTGGATAGTTAATTTAGATATTAGTCATAAAACTGAAAAAATAGAAGATTTTAATATAAATTATATTGAATTTTATATGTTAATTAAAAAAGATAATAATATATGTACTTTAAATAATGAAGAATTATCATATCCAAAAAATATAAATATAACAGAATACGAAATAGGAATGGATACTGCTTGTGTAGCATTAGGAATTAATGATAAGGCAAAAGAAATTATTGAATCACAAAAAGAATGGCAGCCAAATTGTTCAATAAGAACAGGAACAGATGGAATTTTTGGCGAAGTTTATGAAGGCAAAGATAAAAACAATAATCTTTGTTTTCTTTTGATTAGAGGAACAGTAAATGGCGATATGGGTTATGATATTGACTTTTTTAAAGATTATTTAGTGAATCATTTTGATATTAAAGATTTTCAAGAAGAAATGGGGGATATGGATTATGAGTTATGAAATAGTAAAAAGTATTAGTCATAGAAAAAAGGATAATAAGATTTTTATAACTAGTGCATCTAATAATTTATGGCCGCATACTTATTCAAGATGGGAATTTATGTCTGATGAACATAACAATAAAACAGATGCAGCTAATAAAGAATTATATTTATTTCATGCAATTATTGGAGGTGCATTTAAATTAAGTGGTAGTGTTAGTGAAAATTGGAAATATGCAGAAAATAAATTTAACGAATATTGTAAAGATAATAATATTAGTACATATGATTTATGGAATTTAGCTAATTCAGATGATGGAAATATTGAATTATTAAGACCATATTATAAAATATTTAAAAGTTTTTTAGAAGAAAAAAAGGAAGGAAAATATTATCTTAGCTCTAATTTAGGTTTTATAAATAAAGTAAATAAGAAAAGTTTAAATTACGTTTCAATTGATATTCCAAGTGAAAATGATTGTCGTAGTTATAAAAAAGTTTACAATGACTATTGCAATATTTCTCCACAATGTAAAGATAAATATAAAATATCAATAAAAGAATATACATTAGATAATGAAATTAATAATAAAGAAGAAGACAAATCTATGGAGTTATAATGGATAGTATTAAGTTTGAAACTATATCATTACCAATGATAATATTATTAATTTTAACATTAGGAATGATTATTTTTATATTAATAATAGAGCCAAGATTTAATAAAAAAAGATTAACAAATAAAAATGAACATGGGAGTAGTAAATTTGCAGATATTAAAGAAATCAAAAATAATTTTCAAAAAGAATCTTTAAATGACATAAATAAAGTTGGTTTTCCTGTATGGTATGAAAAGAAAAATAATAAATTTGAAAGTGTTTATTTTGATGTGAAGTCACCACATTATTTATTGGTTGGTTCAACTGGAGCTGGTAAATCAGTAACAGTTAGTATTCCAACTAGTATACATTTTGCGACTGCTAAAGAAAAACATTCAGTTGTTCTAACCGATCCAAAAGGAGAATTATTTAAAACAACTGGAAAAATATTTGAAGATAATGGTTATGATGTTATCACTATTGATTTTAGAAACCCAACAAAATCGGCTAAAATAAATATCATGCAACCAATAATTGATGAATGGAAGGAGCATTGTAAATATTATAAATTTATGATGCTTCTTTTAACTTTATTTATGAAAAATAATTCTATATCATTTAAAAAAATATATGAAGATAAATATTTACAAAATATTGGTGCTAAATTCAATTTAGAAGATTACATAATAGATGCTATAAAAAACAATATTGATGAATTAATTAAATATAAAACAAATAAAAAATT